>JBJOQI010000122.1:0-2939 GCA_046050045.1 Pseudomonadota bacterium
ACAGGCGCTGGACGATCCGGCCGACGCGGCGGCTGCCGGTGCCGGGGCGGACGAAGACGGCAAAGCGCATATGGCCGGCCGGGTCGATCTGGAAGTCGCCCGCGATGACGGCGGCCTCGTCCACCACATAGGAGCAGGCGAGGCTTTCGCCGACAAACCAGTCGTCGAGCTTGGCGGCGATCACGGACGGATCCTCGGGCATCGTTTCCACCCGGATCAGGATGCTTGCCACCCGCTTGCCGGGCGCCTGGGCCAGCCAGTCGGCGGGGAAGACATCGGCATCGCGCGGGTCGAAGGGCCGGTCCGACAGGCCGCGGGTGAAGGCGGAGTAGGTCACGAATTCGGTATGGCTTTCCCACTTCAGGTCATGCCGGCCCAATGTCGCCGCGTAATGCGTGGCCCCCGGCTGCGGATGCGCCGCGCCGTGCCGGTCCAGCAGCGCCGTCAGGTGCGCAGTGTCGCGCCCCCGGTCGCGCGCGGCGGCGTCGCCGGTTTCCTTCACGGCCATGTAGACCGCCGTGCAGGGCACCTCGAGCACCGGGAAGGGCCGGGCGTGCAATTCGTTCACCAGGGCGTAGCGGTAGGGATGATCTTCGATGGGCGGCATGGGTCTTTCCGGCTGCTGGACGGGCTGACCCTAGGGCAAGCGCCGGGGCAAGGAAAAAGGCGCGCGATGCCGCGGCAAGGGAATACTTCGGTATACTTGCAATCAGGCCGCAGTCTGCGCCGGGGCCGGGCGGCGCAGCACCAGCAGCGCGGCTCCCAGAACCGCGCAACCGGCAGCCAGAGCGCAGGCGGCGGTCGCGCCCTGCACGGCCCAGATCGCGCCCCCTGCCCCGTTGGCCACCAGAAGCGCGAGGCCCGTGACCAGGTTGAACAGCCCGAAGGCCGTGCCCCGCATCGCCTTCGGCGCGGCCCCGGCAACCTCGGCGGCCAGCAGGCCTTGCGTCATCCCCATGTGCAGCCCCCAGAGCAGCACCGCCGCCCCCATCACCCAGAGATCCCCCGCCACCCCCATCAGCCCGAGCGCGACGGCCAGAACCAGAAAGCCCGCGACAAGGATCCCCCGCCGCCCGGTCCGGTCCGACCTTGCGCCGAAGGGCGTGGCGGTCAGCGCGTAGACGATGTTCATCCCCACCAGCACCAGCGGCGCGGCCCAGCCGGGCAGGCCGAGGTCGAGCGCGCGCAGGATCAGGAAGGCCTCGGACAGGCGCGCCAGCGTCAGGACCGCCCCGATCCCGACCAGCGACCAGAACCCCCGGCCAAGCCGCGCCATCGCGGCGAAGGAGAGGTCCGGCACGGCGCGGCCCGCGCCATGGTCGCGGCCCGGTTCGCGCACGTGGACCCAGAGCACCGCCACCGCGACCACGGCCGGGATGACCGACAGGGCAAAGACCATCCGCACGTCGCCCGCCAGGGCCCACATCAGGCCCAGCGCCAACAGGGGCCCGATGAAGGCCCCGATGGTGTCGAGCGACTGCCGGAGGCCATAGGCCGCACCGCGCTGCGCTTCGGGCACCATGTCGGCGATCATCGCGTCGCGGGGCGCGCCGCGGATGCCCTTGCCCACCCGGTCCGTCACCCGCGCCGCCAGCACCAGCCCCGCCCCCTGCGCCAGCGCGAAGGCGGGCTTGGTCAGCGCCGACAGCCCGTAGCCCAGGAGCGCAAGCGGCTTCCGCCGCCCCGTCCGGTCCGAGAGCCAGCCCGACAAGAACTTCACCACCTGAGCAGTCGCCTCGCCCAGCCCCTCGATCAGCCCGACAAGTGCGTGCGAGGCCCCGAGCGTGCCTACAAGGAAGACCGGCAGCAGCGCATGGACCATCTCGGAGGAGATATCCATGAACAGGCTGACGAAGCCCAGCGCCCAGACGCCGCGCGGCAACCGCGCCCGTGCCTTGTCCATCCCTGCCTCCTGGCGGTCCGAGGGTCTGCAATGGAGCCGGCGTCGCCCGCCGACTGCGCCATCTTCAGTTGAGCGGTGGTTGAAATGCAAACGCCCCCGGATTTCGGTCCGGGGGCGGTTCCGTTCGAGGGGGCGCGGGGATCACTCGATCATCGGCAGCAGGGCATCCAGCGACTTCTTGGCATCGCCGTAGAACATCCGCGTGTTCTCCTTGTAGAACAGCGGGTTCTCGATCCCCGAATAGCCGGTGCCCTGGCCGCGCTTGGACACGAAGACCTGCTTGGCCTTCCAGCATTCCAGCACCGGCATCCCGGCGATGGGGCTGTTGGGGTCTTCCTGCGCGGCCGGGTTCACGATGTCGTTCGAGCCGATGACGATGGCCACGTCGGTCGAGGGGAAATCCTCGTTGATCTCGTCCATTTCCAGAACGATGTCGTAGGGGACCTTGGCCTCGGCCAAGAGCACGTTCATGTGGCCGGGCAGGCGGCCCGCGACCGGGTGGATGGCAAAGCGCACCTCCTTGCCCTTGGCCCGCAGCTTGCGCGTCAGTTCGCTGACCGACTGCTGCGCCTGCGCCACCGCCATGCCGTAGCCGGGGATGATGATGATGCTGTCCGCGTCGTTCAGCGCCGCCGCCACGCCTTCGGCGTCGATGGCGATCTGCTCGCCGGTGACTTCCATCGCGGGGCCCGTGGTGCCGCCGAAGCCGCCCAGGATCACGCTGATGAAGCTGCGGTTCATCGCCTTGCACATGATGTAGGACAGGATCGCACCCGACGAGCCGACCAGCGCGCCGACGACGATCAAGAGGTCGTTGGACAGCGAAAAGCCGATCGCCGCCGCCGCCCAGCCGGAATAGCTGTTCAACATTGACACCACGACGGGCATATCCGCGCCGCCAATGCCCATGATCAGATGATAGCCGATGAAAAACGCAAGCAGCGTCATCAACCCAAGCGACCAGATGCCCGCGCCGTTGAAATACATCACCAACAGGATCAACGACCCAATCGCCGCCGCCGCGTTCAGGAAATGC
>JBJOQI010000123.1:0-4865 GCA_046050045.1 Pseudomonadota bacterium
AGTTCGGCCTTTTCGCCCCGCTGCGGCACCGCGATCTCGACCTTCCGCCCGGCGCGCTGTGACAACAGGTCGGTCATCAGGTCTGCGTCCTCGATCGGGTGGCTGAGAAGGATCAGCCGGGGCGGCTCCTTGTCGTCGTAGAACTGGCCGAGGAAGGCCTCCAGCACCTCGGCCTCGCCCGCGCCCGACCCGGTCCTTGGGTAGAAGTCGCGGTTGCCCCAGCTCTGGTTGGCGCGGATGAAGAAGACCTGCACGCAGGCCTGCCCGCCCTCCATGTGCAGCGCGACTACGTCCGCCTCGGCCACGCCGCGCGGGTTGATCCCCTGCCCTGCCTGCACCGAGGTCAACGCCCGGATCCGGTCGCGCAGGGCCGCCGCGCGCTCGAACTCCATCTCCTGCGATGCCGCGGCCATCTGTGCAGCAAGGTCGGCCTGCACCTTGGTTGTCCTGCCCTGCAGGAACTGCTCGGCATCCGACACGAGGCCGGCATAGTCACCCTGGCTGATCAGCCCCACGCAGGGCGCGCTGCACCGCTTGATCTGGAAAAGCAGGCAGGGCCGCGTCCGGCTGGCGAACATCGCATCCGAGCAGTTGCGCAGCAGGAACACCTTCTGCAGCTGGTTCAGCGTCCGGTTCACCGCGCCCGCGCTGGCGAAGGGGCCGTAGTATTCGCCCTTTTCCTTCTTTGCCCCGCGATGCTTCTTGATCTGGGGAAAGGGCGTTTCGTGGCTGACAAGGATGTTCGGGAAGGACTTGTCATCGCGCAGAAGCACGTTGTAGCGCGGCTTCAGCTGCTTGATCAGGTTCTGTTCCAGCAGCAGCGCCTCGGTTTCCGTGCGCGTGGTCAGGAACATCATCGAGGCGGTTTCGTGGATCATCCGCGCGATCCGGCCCGAATGCCCCGAGGGCCGGGCATAGTTCGACACCCGGGCCTTCAGGTTCCGCGCCTTGCCGACGTAGAGCACCTCGTTCTGCGCGTTCAGCATCCGGTAGACGCCGGGCGAGCCGTCGATCTGGCGCAGATAGGACTGGATCAGCGCGTGCCCCGTCAGCGGCGCAGCGCCCGTCTCTTCCGCAATTCCCCGGTCGTCGTCAGTGGTCATGGCCCGCGCCTGATTCTGCCTCAGCGCTGCCTGTCCGCGCGCGGATTCGCAAGCGGAATCCTGTCCACGGTTCGTGTGGATAACTCTGGTGAAAAGACCGCGGCACGCCAGAATTTTCCTTGTTTTCAGCCTGCTTCGCAGGGCTGCCTATTTTTTAGGCATATTTGCAACGTGTTGATATTGAAAGGATTATTTTATGGCCGGCCGCAAATGTCTGAAAGTCTTATCAGAATCGTTACGCGGCTGATTCACTTGGGGCCAAGGTGGACAAGTCAAGACCGGACCCGGCGGCAAGGGGCGACGGCAGCTATTCCGTCCCGAGGATGTCGGGCGTCTTCCAGCCCAGGTGCTGGCCCCCGTCCACGCAGATCAGCTGGCCCGTGACGGCAGGCGCATCCAGAAAAAATCCAAGTGCGGCCGTCACATCCGACGGGTTCGCGCCCCGCTTCAGGATCGTCGCCGCGCGCTGTGTGGCGAAATGCGCCGCGGTCTGCCGCGCGCCCTGCATCGTGGGGCCCGGACCGATGGCATTGACCCTGATATCGGGGGCCAGTGCCTGCGCCGTGGTCTTCGTCAGCGCCCAGAGACCGGCCTTGGCCAGCGAGTAGGTCATGAACTCTGGCGTGGGCTTCAGCACCCGCTGATCCACCATGTTGACGACCAGCGCCCGCGCCTGCGGCTCTCCCTCGACCATCGCGGCCTTGGGCGCCTGCGCGGCAAAGCTCTGCGTCAGGATGAAGGGTGCGCGCAGGTTCGACCCGATGTGCCGGTCCCAGTTGTCGCGCGTCGCGGTGCGGATCGTGTCGTATTCGAAGATCGACGCGTTGTTGACCAGCACGGTCAGGGGCGCGCCCAGCGCCCCGGTTGCCCGCCCGACCAGCGCCCCGGTCGCATCCTCGTCCAGCAGGTCCGCGCCCAGCGCCACGGCCTTGCGCCCCAGCGCCCGGATTTCGGCGACCACCGCCTCGGCCTCGACGTCCGAGGTCGAATAGTGCACCGCGACGTCAAGGCCGCGCCCGGCGAGGTAAAGCGCCATCGCCCGCCCGAGACGGCGCGCCCCCCCGGTGACCAGCGCCGCGCCGGTCACGCCTGCCCCCCGCAGCCGCAGGGCCCCTTGCCGATCAGCGGCCGCCCGCAGGACTTGCACGTTCCCGGTCCGCGCGGCGGACCGCCGAACCGGATGCGACCGAAGACGCCCAGCACGGCCATCACCACCAGAAACAGCAGGATAGTCTTGATCAGCATGTCACAGCCCGTAGCGCGACCAGAGTGCGCGTTCCTCTACCCCGGAGATTACCGATGCACCGAATTCCGCCCCCAGCCTGCGCAGAAAGGGTTTCCGAATGCCGAACGGCACCAGCCGCACCTTGTCGCCGTAAAGCTCCTTCAGTTTCGGCACCGCATGGCCAAGCCCGTCGGCAAGCCCCAGCCGGACGGCTTCCAGCCCCACCCAGACCTCGCCGGTGAACAGGTCGCACTCGCCCGACAGTTTCGCGCCGCGCCGCCCCCGGACCTGGGCCTTGAAGGTCTCGTGCAACTGGCCAAGCAATCCGTGCAGACGTTCCACGTCTTCCGGCTTCTCCGGGCGGAAGGTGTCGAGAAAGCTTTTCGACGCCCCGGCGGTATGTACCCGCCGCTCGATCCCATGCCGCGAGATCAGGTCCTGGAGGCCGAAGCCCGCCGAGATCACCCCGATCGAGCCGACCATCGAGGTCGGATCAAGCCAGATGTCATCGGCGGCGGTAGCCAGCCAGTACCCGCCCGAGGCCGCGACATCCTCGACAAAGGCATGAACCGGGACCTTGCGCTCGTCGGCCAGTCGCCGGATGCGGGACGCGATCAGCGAAGACTGCGCCGCCGACCCGCCCGGCGAATTGATGACCAGCGCAACCGCGACCGGCCTGCCCTTGCGAAAGGCCAGCTCGATCACCGGTTCAAGGGCGGCATCGCTCAGGCCCGATCCGAACTGCCCGGCAGACCCGATTGCGCCCTGCAAGCGGATCACCGACACGCGCGGCGGCGACTTCAGGAAAGGGATGAACCATCTCATGCCTTCCGATCTAGGCGCTGCCCGGCCATCGGGCAAGGAACCTTTTCCCGCAGTCCCGCCCCGGTTAGGGTCGGGCCATGATCGACAAGCTAGAAATGTTCATTGCGCTGGCCGCCGAACGCCACTTCGGCCGCGCCGCAGAGACCCTGGGGATCACCCAGCCCTCGCTGTCCTCGGGCATCCGCCAGCTGGAGGATCAGCTTGGCGTGCAGCTCGTCTTTCGCGGCTCACGCTTTCAGGGCCTGACGCCAGAAGGCCAGCGCGTGCTCGACTGGGCGCGCCGGATCGTGGGCGACATGCGGACACTGAAGGAAGAGATGCGCGCCGTGAAATCCGGCGTCTCGGGGAACCTGCGGCTGGGCGTGATCCCGACCGCCCTGCCGATGGTCGCGCGCCTGACCGAGCCCTTCCTGACCCGCAACCCCAATGTCCGCGTCACCATCCTGTCGATGACCAGCTACGAGATCCTCGAGGCGATCGACAGCCTCGCCATCGACGCGGGCGTGACCTATCTGGAGAACGAACCCTTGGGCCGGGTGGCGCAGGTGCCGCTGCATCTGGAAGGCTACCGGCTGCTGGTTGCCTCAACGTCCCCGCTGGCGCAGATGACCGAAGTCAGTTGGGAAGAGGCCGCGACCCAGCCCCTGTGCCTTCTGACCGGCAACATGCAGAACCGCCGGATCATCAACCAGCATCTCGCCTCGGTCGGGATGTCGGCCGCGCCCACAGTCGAATCGAACTCGACCATTGCGCTTGTCGCGCATGTGGCGACCGGCAAATGGGCCTCGATCGTGCCGCAGACCCTGGCCGAAATGTTCGGCGCCGGCGCGGGCCTGACCGCCGTCCCCATCGCCGATACCGGCGCAAAGCATGTTGTCGGCCTGATTGCGCCCTACCGGGAACCCCACACGCCGCTGATTGCCGCGCTGCTGGACGAAGCGCGGCACGTCGCCACGGTTTGATAGAATTTACTTATCGAACGACGGAACTGCGATATTGATATTGATATGATGCGGGCGTAGCGCAAAGGCAGCTAGCCAAGGGCAGGGACCACATGTCAGCGAGTGCCGTCGAACCGCGCGTCGAACAGATCGTCGCAAGCCACGCGCATCTGGAAGGGCCGCTTCTTCCGATCCTTCATGCCGTGCAGGCGGCCTTCGGCCATGTCCCGCGCGAGGCGCTGCCCGTGATCGCCGACCGCCTGAACCTCAGCCGGGCCGAGGTGCACGGCGTCGTGACCTTCTACCACGACTTCCGCGCCGAACCTGCGGGCAAGCACGTGGTCAAGATTTGCCGGGCCGAGGCCTGTCAGGCCGTTGGGGCCGATGCGCTGGCGGAAAAGGCCAAGTCGAGGATCGGCGCCGGGTGGCACGAAACCTCGAAATCCGGCGTGACCGTCGAACCGGTGTTCTGCCTTGGCCTTTGCGCCTGCGGCCCGGCCGCGCTGGTCGATGGCGAGGTCGTGGGGCGGGTTGACGAGGCCAAGCTCGACGCGATCCTGAAGGGGTGGGGCGCATGAAGATCTTCCTCTCGCAGGACGCCGCATCCAAGGCGCTGGGGTCCGAAGCCGTCGCACAGGCGATCAAGGCCCATGCCCGCCAGGACGGGCAGGCCGTCACGCTGGTCCGCACCGGGTCGCGCGGGATGATCTGGCTGGAACCGCTGGTCGAGGTTGAGACCGACAAGGGCCGCGTGGCCTATGGCCCGGTTTC
>JBJOQI010000124.1:0-3318 GCA_046050045.1 Pseudomonadota bacterium
CAGCCGGGGCCTTTCCGCCGATGATCGGCTGGGCGGTGGCGACAGGCGGGGTCGGCATCGAAAGCCTGCTGATGTTCCTGCTCATCTTCCTGTGGACGCCGCCGCACTTCTGGGCGCTGGCGCTGTTCATGAAGGACGACTATTCCAAGGCCGGCATCCCGATGATGACGGTCACGCATGGCCGCCCGTCGACGCGCCGCCAGATCTTTGCCTACACCCTGATCCTTGCGCCGTTTGCGGTGGCCCTTGGGTTCACCTCGGTCGGCGGGCCGGTCTATCTGGCCGCGGCGCTGGTGCTGAACGCGCTGTTCATCCACGGCGGCTGGAAGATCATGCGGCGCGCGGAGGCTGCGGCCGAGGCCGATGGCTACAAGGCCGAAAAGGCCTATTTCCGCTTCTCGCTGTCGTACCTGTTCCTGTCCTTCGGGGCGCTTCTGGCGGAAGCAGCGCTGAAGCCCTGGGGCCTGGGGGGCTGGTGAGATGATCGGGCAGGAACATGAGCTGCACAAACGCCGCTGGAGCCGGAACCTCGGCCTTGGCCTCGTGCTCGCGGCCTTTGTCGCGCTGGTCTTCGGGCTGACGGTGGTGAAGGTGTCCAGCCTTGGCGGCATGACGGTCGCCCCGCATGCGGGGGAAAACCAGTGAGCCGCGTAGATCCCAAGGCCAAGACGGCGCTGATGCTGGTGGGCGTGGCCGCGACGATGGCCTCGCTGTCCTTTGCGGCGGTGCCCTTCTACGACTGGTTCTGCCGCGTGACGGGCTTTGCGGGCACGCCGTCGGTCTCGGCAGATGCGGCGACCGAGGTGCTGGACCGCGAGGTGACGATCCGCTTCCTGGCCAATACCGACCGCGCAATGCCGTGGCAGTTCAGGCCCGCCCAGAACGCCATGACGCTGAAGATCGGGGAAACCGGGCTGGCCTTCTACGAGGCCTACAACCCGACCGACCGGGTCGTGGCCGGCACGGCCAGCTTCAACGTCCAGCCCGATCAGGCCGGCGGCTATTTCACCAAGATCGAGTGCTTCTGCTTTACCGAGCAGGTCCTGCAACCGGGCGAGCGCGTCCAGATGCCGGTGACCTTCTACGTCGACCCCGAGATCGTGAACGACCCCGAGGCGAAGTTCATCGGGGATATCACACTCGCCTACACCTTCTTCGAAACCCCCTTGCCGGAAGAGCAGGCTGCGATTACGCCCGCTTCAAAGGCCGAGGTTAACTGAGGCCCGTACAGGGAAACCGACATGGCGCACGCTAAGAACCACGACTACCACATCCTTCACCCCTCGATCCTGCCGCTGCTCGGCGCGGTCGGGGCTTTCGTCATGCTGTTTGGTGCGGTGATGATGTTCTCGCCCCAGGTCGAGAACAACCAGCCCTGGGTGTTCCTTGCCGGGCTCGCGCTGGTCATCTACGTCATGTACGCGTGGTGGTCTGACGTGGTGCACGAAGGTCAGACGGGCGATCATACGCCGGTGGTGCGGATCGGCCTGCGCTATGGCTTCATCCTGTTCATCATGTCCGAGGTCATGTTCTTCTCGGCCTGGTTCTGGACCTTCTTCAAGCACGCGCTCTACCCGATGGGGCCGCAGAGCCCGCTGGTCGATGGCGTCTGGCCGCCCGCCGGGATCGAGATGTTCGACCCCTGGCACCTGCCGCTGATGAACACGCTGATCCTGCTCTGCTCGGGCGCGGCGGCGACCTGGGCGCACCATGCCATCGCGCATGAAAACAACCGCAAGGACATGGTGAACGGCCTGCTGCTGGCCTGCATTCTGGGCATCTTCTTCACGATCCTGCAGGTCTACGAGTACAGCCATGCGGCCTTCGGCTTTGCCGGCAACATCTATGGCGCGTCCTTCTTCATGGCGACGGGGTTTCACGGCTTCCACGTCATCATCGGGACGATCTTCCTGGCGGTCTGCATGTTCCGCGCGATGAAGGGCCACTTCACGCCCGAACAGCACGTGGGCTTCGAGGCGGCGGCCTGGTACTGGCACTTCGTCGACGTGGTCTGGCTGTTCCTGTTTGCCGCGATCTACATCTGGGGCAGCGCCTGAGCGCCGCCTTGACCCGGACCTACGGACTTGAAAGGGGGCGCGGGGGAAACCTCGCGCCTTTTGCGTGAATGCGGCGATACGTGTTTCCCCTGATCCTCGGCCTTGGCGGCTGCGCGGTGCTGATCGGGCTTGGCGTCTGGCAGGTCGGGCGGCAGGCCGAGAAGACGGCGTTGCTGGCGGCGATCGAGGCGCGGATCGGCGGGGCGGCCGAGGCCATTCCCGATGCCGCGACGGCCGCGGCGGACCCTGCGGTCATGCGCTATCAGCCCGTCGAGGTGGACGGGCGCACGACGGGAGAGGAACTGTTCGTGCTGTCGGGCAAGAAGGGTCTTGGCGCGGGCTACGAGGTGATTGCGGCCTTCGAGACGGCGGAGGGGCGGCGGGTGCTGCTGGACCGGGGCTTCATCCCCGAGGATCAGGGCGGTGCCGCGCGCGCGCCCGTGGCGCTGGCCGTGACGGGAAACCTGCACTGGCCGGACGAGGCCGACAGCTACACGCCCGCGCCGGACCTGACGCGAAACCTGTGGTTTGCCCGTGATGTGCCCTCGATGGCGGCGCATCTGGGAACCGAGCCGATCCTGATCGTGGCGCGCGACATCACCGGCGACGCACAGGGGGTCGAGCCGGTGCCGCTCGACACGACCGGGATACCGAACGACCACACCGGATATGCGATCACCTGGTTTTCGCTCGCTGTCGTCTGGGCGGGGATGACAGGCTACCTTCTGTGGCGTATCAGGCGAAAGACGATCTGAGGCTGGGGTTTATGCGGTATATTTCGACCAGGGGCGCAGCGCCGGTACTTCCCTTCGGCGAGGCGATGCTGACCGGGCTGGCGCGCGACGGCGGGCTTTACGTGCCCGAAAGCGTGCCGTCATTGACCGGGGACGAGATCGCGGCGCTGGCGGGCCTGAGCTATGAGGAGGTCGCCTATCGCGTGGTGCGGCCCTTCGTGGGCGAGGATTTCACCGAAGCCGAACTGCGCGGCGCCATCGAACGGGCTTATGCGGGGTTCGGCCATGCCGCCCGCGCGCCGCTGGTGCAGCTTGCGCCGGGGCATTTCCTGATGGAGCTGTTCCACGGGCCGACGCTGGCCTTCAAGGACTTCGCGATGCAGCTGATCGGCCAGCTGTTCCAGATCGCGCTGGCGCGCACGGGCCGCCGCATCACCATCGTAGGGGCCACCAGTGGCGACACCGGGTCGGCGGCGATCGAGGCGTTCCGGGGCCTGTCCAACGTCGACGTCTTCATCCTGTTCCCG
>JBJOQI010000125.1:0-3599 GCA_046050045.1 Pseudomonadota bacterium
TGGGCCCCGAACGGGCGCGTGCTGATGTTCACGCGGGAAAGCGCGGGGGCAGGCGGCGGGGCGCGGCTCTATTCCGTGGACATCTCGGGGCGGAACCTGCGGCAGGTGCCGGTCGATACGGCGGCGTCGGACCCCTACTGGGGGCCGCTTCGGCCCTGAAATCAGTCGTGGCCCGGCGTTTCCAAGCGGAACGCCGGGTGTTATGGTAGGCCATCAGGCCAAGAAAAACAGGCGGGCAGTCACATGAACAAACTCAGCATCCTTCTTCTGGCGGGCGCGATGGCGCTGGCGGCGTGCAACAATCCGGACCGGTTCGGCAACGGCGGTGGCGGGGCGGGCGGTGCCGGTGGCGCGGGCGGCGGCATCGGCGTGGGCGGTCTTGGTGACCCGAACGATCCGAACTCGCCGGCCTATTTCGCGCAGCGCATCGGCGACAAGGTGCTGTTCGAGGTCGATCAGGCGGTGCTGACTCCGGCGGCGCAGCAGGTTCTGGCGGCGCAGGCGCAGTGGCTGAACAACCACCCGACCTATACCGCGATCATCGAGGGCCATGCCGACGAGCAGGGCACGCGGGAATACAACCTTGCGCTGGGCGCGCGCCGCGCCAGCGCGGTGCAGCAGTACCTGATCGCGCAGGGCGTGCTGGCGAACCGGCTGCGCACGGTCAGCTACGGCAAGGAACGCCCGCTGGCCGTCTGCTCGGACGAGGCCTGCTACAGCCAGAACCGCCGCGCGGTGACGGTGATTTCGGCGGGCGCCGGGGCCTGACGCGGCATGATCCGGGGCGCGTTCATCGGGGCCGTGATGGGGGTGGTGCTTGCCCTTCCCGTCGCGGCGCAGGACCAGGCGCAGACGCTGGCCGACATCCGGGCAGAGCTGCAGGTTCTGGCCGGGTCGCTGCAAGGCCTGCGGGCCGAGCTGGTTGCAGGCGGCCAGCCTGCGCTGCAGGCCGCGGGCGGGGCAGGCGCGCTTGACCGGATGAACGCGCTGGAGGCCGCGCTGACGCGGCTGACGGCGCGGACCGAGGAGATTGGCAACCGGATTGACCGGGTGGTGCAGGATGGCACGAACCGGGTCGGCGATCTGGAGTTCCGGCTGTGCGAGCTGGAAGAGGGTTGCGACCCGGCGACGCTTCCGGTGACTGAATCGATCGGCGGTCCGGTGACGGCAGCGGCTGGAACGGGCACCTCGCCCGCACCTGCCGCGGGTGGGACGACGGCCGGGCCGGAGCTTGCGCTGAACGAACAGGCCGACTTCGACCGGGCCAAGGCCGCGCTCGACGGCGGCGACTTCCAGGGTGCCGCAGACCAGTTCGCGACATTTGCCCAGAATTACCCCGGGGGCCCCCTGACCACCGAGGCGAGTTTCCTGCGCGGAGAGGCGCTGGGCAAGCTGAACCAGACGGCACCGGCGGCGCGGGCCTATCTCGATGCCTTCTCGGCCCAGCCCGACGGGCCGCGCGCGCCCACGGCGCTGCTGCGGCTGGGGGCCTCGCTCGGGCTGTTGGGCCAGACGCAGGAGGCCTGCGTGACGCTGCGTGAGGTTCCGGTGCGGTTCCCGACTGCACCCGAGGCGGCCGAGGCGCAGGTGGCGATCCAGTCGCTGGCCTGCCAGTGACCCGCCAGTGAGCTGAGCGATGTCTGGCGGGCGCGACAGACCGCTGGCCGAGCGCTTTGCCGAAGGGGTCGGGCAATTGCTCGGCCCGGATTTTCCCGCCGAGATCGGCCTGGCCGTGTCCGGCGGCGGCGACAGCATGGCGATGCTGCATCTGGCGGCCGGATGGGCGCGGGTCTGGGGCGTGCGGCTCAGGGTCGTGACGGTGGACCACGGGCTGCGCCCCGAGGCGGCGGACGAGGCGCGGATGGTGGCGGGCGAGGCAGCACTTCTGGGCCTGCCGCATGACACGCTGCGCTGGCGCGGCTGGGACGGACAGGGCAACCTGCCCGATGCGGCGCGGCGGGCGCGGCTTGACCTGATCGGGGATTGGCGGGGCGGTCTGCGGCACGTGCTGTTTGCCCATACCGAGGATGACCAGGCCGAGACCTTCCTGATGCGGCTGAAGCGTGGCTCCGGGGTCGAAGGGCTGGGTGCGATGCGGGCCCTGCGGCCGGTGGGATCGGGGGGGGCGCAATGGTTCGTGGTGCGCCCGATGCTGGAGATCGGTCGGGCCGAGCTTCGCCACTACCTCACGGTGCTGACCATCCCCTTTGTCGACGATCCGACGAATGACGATGCGGCCTATGACCGGGTGCGGATGCGGCGGCTGCTGGACGGGCTCGAGGCCGAGGGGCTGGGGCGCGGGGTGCTGGCCGCGACGGCCACCAGGATGCAGCGCGCCGCCGTGGCGCTGGAACGGCGGGCGGCCGCCGTCGCAGCCAGCCTGGCGCGCGTCGACGGGGCGGGCGACGTGATCCTCGACCGCGACGCCCTGGCCGGGGTCGAGGCGGATACGCGGATGAGGTTGCTGGCAGGGGCGATCCGCTTCGTTGCGGGGGGTGACTATCGCCCGCGGTCCGCGGCGCTCGAGGGGGCGCTTGACCGCGTCATGGCAGGCGGCGCGACGACGCTGTCCGGCTGCCGGATCGAGGCCGAGGGGGCGGGCCTGCGCGTCTTTCGTGAACTTGCCGGTGTGACTGGGGCTGTGCCCGCAACGTCCGATGCGGTCTGGGACGGGCGCTGGCGGCTGACGGGGCAAGCGGAGACGGGGCCAGCGGAGACGGGGCCAGCGTAGACGGGGCTTGAGGTGCGGGCACTGGGCGAGACGGGAATCGTTGCCTGCCCGGACTGGCGCGGCACAGGGCTGCGGCGCGCCTCACTTCTGGCAACGCCCGCTGTCTGGCGGGGTGATGCGCTGGTCGCCGCGCCGCTGGCCGGGCTGGCCGGGGGCTGGTCGGCGGCCCTTTGCGAGGACCGGCGCGATTTTGTTGCCGCGCTCATGACGCATTGAACCTTCCGGTCTAATCTCTATCTTGAAGCCAAAGGGTCCGGCCGCCGCCTTGGCGGTGCCATGGACCGGCATCTCGTGGGAGTTGTTCCTTGGGTAACGCGCGAAATATCGCCTTCTGGGTCGTGTTGTTTCTGCTTGTTCTGGCGCTGTTCAACCTGTTCAGCGGCGGGCAGAGCACGATGAACTCTCGCACCATCTCGTATTCCGAATTCATCCAGCGGGTGGACCGGGGCGAGGTGCAGAGCGTGGTGCTCGATGGCGAGCAGGTCATCATCCGCGGTGCGGACGGCCAGCAATATGTGACGGTGAAGCCCGAAGGCGACGACATCACCGAACGGCTGATCGCTAAGAACGTCGAGGTGAAGGCCGAGCGGCAGGAACAGTCGGGCTTCGTGTCGATCCTTATTACCTTCCTGCCTTTCCTGATCCTGATCGGGGTCTGGATCTTCTTCATGAACCGGATGCAGGGCGGCGGGCGCGGCGGCGCGATGGGCTTTGGCAAGAGCCGGGCCAAGCTCTTGACCGAAAAGCATGGCCGCGTGACCTTTGACGATGTCGCGGGCATCGACGAGGCCAAGGAAGAGCTTGAGGAGATCGTCGAGTTCCTGCGCAACCCGCAGAAATTCAGCCGCCTGGGCGGCAAGATCCCGAA
>JBJOQI010000126.1:0-16352 GCA_046050045.1 Pseudomonadota bacterium
CGCCTGTTCAAGTGCCGTATGCAGCAGATTGCCACGGCAATCTTCAGACCGCAGTTCTGCATCACCGCTTGACACGTTGAAAAACAACGATTCCGCGCCAGAACCGGCGACCAGAAGCACCGCATCCTTCGGGCCTTCGACCAGCACCAGCGCCGACCGCGACAGCAGATTCGCCGCCGCTGCAGCCAAATCCCCGCCCGGCGCGACCGAGACCACCTCGAACCGGTAGTCATGCCCGAGGAAGCCGCCCGTGGTCTGGCTGTCGGCCAGTGCCAGCCGGGCCCCCGCGATCCCGAGGTCTTCAGGAACCGGGTCGAGGTTCGACAGCACCGGCGGGCGGTCAACCTCCTGGCGCAGGTAGCCGATGGTCACGGTCAAGTCGGCCCGGGCCGCGCCGGCGGCCAGACCGAATGCCGTCATGGCTGTCAGGATAGCCCCTGCCCGCATCGCGTCCTCCCGAGGTCGAAGCCTTGCCCAAGCTGTGCCACAGACAAATTCGACCAAAGTCTCACCTCGCGAACGCCCCGCTTTCCACCTTGGTCGAATGGCCGGGCCGCGCCCGTCCCGGCTATCCAGACGCAAGCGTGAACGGGAGGAGACCGCCAATGCAACGAACCAGCCTGATCCTTGCCCTCGGTGCCGCCTGCGGCCTCGGCCTTGCCGCCGGCCTTGTGAATGCGCACGGCGATGTCGCGCCGCAGCCCGTCAATACCGACGCCCTGCCCGAAGTGGGCGAGGAATGGCTGATCGAAAACCCCTACCGGGCCGAAGCCGTCGGTGACGAAACCTGGTGGCAGGCGGTCCTGATCGGCGACTCTGGCTACAACCAGAACTGCGCCCGCTGCCACGGGCTTGGCGTCGTCTCGGGCGGCCTTGCCCCTGACCTGCGCTATCTCGAGGCCGCCGAATATGGCGACGAGTGGTTCGTCGAGCGCTTCCGCCACGGCTATACCCAGGACGGCACCACCAAGATGCCAGCCTTCGGCGACATCCTCGGCCAGAAGGCCGCATGGGCGATCCGCACCTATATCGAGACCCGCCCCGAGGACGGCGCGCTTGATGCGCATTCCGACCGGCTCAAGATCATCCGCGACGAACTCGCGTCGGGCGGGGGCGACATCGCCGCGCTCAAGGCCGAATTGCTGGAGGTTGCGGGCCAGATCGTCACCGCCTCGGGCGCGCCCAAGGCCGACTCGGCAGCCCTGCGGGCGGCCCTCGCCCTCGATGACACGGCCGAGGGGCACAAGCACGCTGCCGAGATGCTGACCATCGGCCTGTCGGCGGCGGAATGATCGGGCGGCTTCTCCTGATCCTGACCCTGGCGCTGCTGCCGTCCCTGGCAGCGGCGCGGTGCGAGGGGGTCGTGCCAGGGGAAAAGCCGCAGAACACCGCCCGCGAGTACGTCGGCCAGACGCTCGACGAGATAGTCGCACGCGGCTGGATCGAATTCGCCGTGTACGAGGATTTCGCCCCCTACAGCTGGGAAGACGGCGCGACCCCGCGCGGCATCGACATCGAGATCGGAACCCTTCTGGCCGCATCCCTCGGGGTCGAACCCCGGTTCCGTTTCGTGCAGGCCGGCGAGACGCTGGATGCCGATCTGCTGAACTATGTGTGGAAAGGCGCAGTGATCGGCGGGCATGTCTCGAATGCCCTGCTGCGGGTGCCCTACAACACCGACCTTGCCTGCCGGATCGAACAGGTCGTGTTCACCGGCCAATACGCGGGCGAGCGCATTTCGGTCGCCTATGCGCGCACGGCCTATCCCGATGCAGTTCCGTCTGCGGCAGCCGATGACCGCCACGAGGGCGCGCCAGTCCCGGCCTTCTTCCGCTACGATACCGTCGGGGTCGAGAATGACTCGATTGCCGATTTCTACCTGACCTCGACACTCGGCGCGCAGACCGCGGGCAACATCCGCCGCTTTCCCACCATTGCCGCTGCCATGACCGCACTGGGCCAGGGTGAGGTGATGGCTGTCATGGGCCCGCTTGCGCAGCTGCAGTCGGCGGCGTCCACGGGTGTCGCGGTCCATTCGCCACCCCTGCCCGGCTTTGCCGTCAGCCGCTGGACGCTCGGGCTTGCCGTGCACCAGAGCCACCGCGACCTGGCCTATGCGCTCGACGACGCCATAGCGGCAGGCCTAGCCGATGGCCGTATCGCCGCGATCCATGACCGTTATGGCGTTGCCTTCACGCCACCTGAAAGGTGAGATGGATGCAAGTGCCGAAACCCCGTCCATACGACCAAGGTTCCATAGCGGCCCTTTGCCCGCGCCCGATAGACTTCTCATGAGGGAGAAACGAAATGCAGATGTCCGACAGCCGCGAAATCGCTGCACCCCCGTCCATGGTCTGGGACGCGCTGCTCGACCCCGAAGTCCTCAAGGCCTGCATTCCCGGCTGCGAAAGCATGACCGGCAGCCCTGACTCCGGGTTCGAGGCCGTTGTCGTCCAGAAGGTCGGGCCGGTGAAAGCCCGTTTCACCGGCCTTGTGAACCTGTCCGACATGCGGCCCGGAGAAAGCGTGAAGATCTCGGGCGAAGGCAAGGGTGGCCCGGCGGGCTTCGCCAAGGGCGGCGCGACAGTGACGCTCGCACCCACGGGCAAGGGCACGATGCTCAGCTACAATGTCGATGCCAACGTGGGCGGCAAGCTCGCGCAGCTCGGCTCGCGCATCATCGACGGCTTCGCCAAGAAAATGGCAGATGATTTCTTCGCCCGCTTTCAGGAAGCTGTCGAAGGGCCCGCGCCCGAATCGAACGATACGGATGCGGGTGAGGAGACTCCGGCCAAGAAGGGCTGGTTCAAGCGACTGATCGGCGGATAGGCGGCCGGCATAGCCAGACAACCAAGAGGGAGACCATGACCAAAGTCAGCATGAAGGTGAACGGCGCGTCCGTTTCGGGAGAGGTCGAAGGCCGCACGCTTCTGGTGCAGTTCCTTCGCGAAGGGCTGGGCCTGACGGGCACCCATGTCGGTTGCGACACCTCGCAATGCGGCGCCTGTGTCGTCCACGTCGACGGCAAGGCGGTCAAGTCCTGCACGGTCTTCGCGCTTGACGTCGCGGGGTCCGAGGTGCGCACCGTCGAGGGCATGAACAACCCCGACGGCTCGCTCGGGACCGTCCAGCAGGCCTTCCAGGACCACCACGGGCTTCAGTGCGGCTTCTGCACGCCGGGCATGGTGATGTCGGCGGCGGCCCTGCTGGCCGAGAACCCCAAGCCCACCGAGGCAGAGGTCCGTCATTACCTCGAAGGCAACATCTGCCGCTGCACGGGCTACCACAACATCGTCAAGGCCGTGCTCGCCGCGTCGGGACAATCCGTCCCCGCCGTCGCTGCCGAATAAGTTCCCCGAGGGAGGAAAACCATGCCGAAGGATTCCGGGATTGGCGCAAGCTCCAAGCGCCGCGAGGACGTCCGCTTCCTGAGCGGACTTGGACAGTACACCGATGACATGGCACTTGCCGGCCAGACTTATGCGGTCTTCGTTCGCAGCGAAGTCGCGCATGGCCGCATCGTGTCGATCAATACCAGCACCGCTGCGTCAATGCCGGGTGTCCTTGCCGTCTTCACCGGCGAAGATTTCAAGGACGTCGGCGGCAACCCTGCCGGCTGGCTGATCAAATCACGCAACGGCGAGCCGATGCGCGAACCCAAGCGCCCGGTTCTGGCCCATGGCAAGGTCCGCCACGTCGGCGATGCCTATGCCGCGGTCGTCGCCGAAACCTATGCCCAGGCCAAGGACGCCGCCCAGCAGCTCGCCGATGACACGGTGATCGAGGAGTTGCCTGCCATCGTCGACATGGCCGCAGCCCTTGCCGACAAAAGCAACCGCGTGCACGACGAGATCCCGGACAACGAGTGCTATGACTGGGGCTGGATCGAAGACAACCGCGCCGCCGTCGACGCGGCCATCAAGTCCGCGCCGCATGTCACGACGCTGGAACTGGTCAACAACCGGCTTGTCCCCAATGCCATGGAACCGCGCGCCTCGATCGGCGAGTACTTCCCCGGCACCGGGGACTACAAGCTGACCACCACCAGCCAGAACCCGCACCTGACGCGCCTTCTGGTCGCGGCCTTCGTGCTGGGCATTCCGGAAAACAAGCTGACGGTCGTTGCCCCCGATGTCGGCGGCGGCTTTGGATCCAAGATCTACCACTACGGCGAAGAGGCGCTGGTTCTTGCCGCGGCGAAGAAGGTCAGGCGTCCCGTGCGCTGGACGGCCGAACGCACCGAAAGCTTCCTGTCGGACGCCCATGGCCGCGACCATGTGACGAAGATCGAACTGGCCTGCGACAAGGAAGGCAACTTCATCGCCTTCCGCACCGAAACCATGGCAAACGTCGGTGCCTACCTGTCGAACTTCGCGACGGTCACGCCAACCTTCCTGCATGGCACGCTGATGGCCGGCCCCTACAAGGTGCCGCATGTCTACGTGAACGTGAAGACGGTCTTCACCAACACCGCCCCCGTCGATGCCTACCGCGGTGCCGGCCGCCCCGAGGCGACCTACAGCCTCGAGCGCGTTGTCGACAAGATGTGCCGCGAACTGAACCTCGATCCGTTCGAGGTGCGGCGGAAGAACTTCATCACGACAGACATGTTCCCTTACACCACGCCCGTCGGCCTTGCCTATGACACGGGCAACTATCACGCCACGCTCGACAAGCTGATGGACCTCGCCAATGTCGCGGGCTTCGAAAAGCGCCGTGCGGCATCGGCCGCCAGGGGCAAGCTGCGCGGGATGGGCCTGTCGACCTGGATCGAGGCCTGCGGCATCGCGCCGTCACACCTCGTCGGCATCCTCGGCGCGCGCGTTGGCCTGTATGACGCAGCGACCGTGCGGGTGAACGCCACCGGAAACATCAGCGTGATGACCGGGGCCCACAGCCACGGCCAGGGCCACGAGACGGTCTTTGCCCAGATCGTGGCCGAAAAGCTCGGTATCCCGGAAAGCTCGGTCGAGATCGTCCACGGCGACACCTCGAAGATCCCTTTCGGCATGGGCTCCTACGGCTCGCGGTCACTCGCGGTTTGCGGATCGGCCATCACCAAGGCAATCGACAAGATCGTCGCAAAGGGCAAGAAGATCGCCGCCCACCAGCTCGAGGCCGCCGAAGGCGACATCGAGTTCAAGGACGGCGCCTTCCAGGTTGCGGGCACGAACAAGAACAAGACCTTCGGCGAGATTGCCTTCGCGGCCTACGTCCCGCACAACTACCCGCTCGAAACCCTCGAACCAGGGCTCGAGGAAACTGCCTTCTACGATCCGGCGAACTTCACCTACCCTGCGGGCGCCTATCTCTGCGAGGTCGAGGTTGATCCCGAAACTGGCAAGGTCGACATCGCGTCCTTCACCGCCGCCGACGACTTCGGCAACGTGATGAACCCGATGATCGTGGAAGGCCAGGTTCACGGCGGGGTCGGCCAGGGCATCGGCCAGGCGCTTCTGGAAAACACGACCTATGACGAAAACGGCCAGCTGCTCACCGGGTCCTACATGGATTACGCGATGCCGCGCGCCGATGACGTGCCGTTCTACACGGTCGACCATTCCTGCGCGACACCCTGCACCCACAACCCGCTCGGGGCCAAAGGCTGCGGCGAGGCCGGGGCCATCGGCTCGCCGCCGGCGGTCGTCAACGCGGTGATCGACGCGCTTCAGCGCGGCGGCCACTCTCACGTCACCCACATCGACATGCCCGTCAGCCCCTCGCGGGTCTGGACGGCGATCAACGGCTGAGAAGGGCGAAACAGATGCACAACTTCGACTTCGTTAAACCCGCCTCGGTCGCAGAAGCCACCAGGGCACTTTCGGCAGAAGGCGCGCAGGCGCTGTCGGGCGGGCAGACGCTTCTGCCCACCATGAAGCAGCGCCTTGCCCAGCCTGCGGTGCTGGTCAGCCTGACCGGCATCGCCGAGATGCAGGGCGTCAGCGCCGACGGCGGCAACCTGACGATCGGGGCGGCGACGCCCCATGTCGTCGTGGCGCGCGACGCGGCCCGCCACTATCCGGCGCTGGCGGCACTTGCCGGTGGCATCGGCGACCCGGCGGTCCGCAACCGCGGCACCATCGGTGGCAGCCTGGCCAACAACGACCCGGCCGCCTGCTACCCCTCGGGCGCGCTGGCCTCGGGTGCCACTATCGTCACCAACCGCCGCCGGATCGCGGCCGACGACTACTTCCAGGGCATGTTCACGACTGCACTGGAAGAGGGCGAGTTCATCACCTCGGTCGTCTTCCCGATCCCGCAGAAAGCGGCCTACGTGAAGTTCAACCAGCCGGCCTCGCGTTTTGCCCTGACCGGCGTCTTCGTGGCCAAGTACGCAAGCGGCGTCCGCGTTGCGGTCACGGGGGCGTCGAACAACGGCGTCTTCCGCTGGACGGATGCGGAAAAGGCGCTGTCGGCCAACTACTCGCCTGCGGCGGTCGACGGGCTTTCGGTCGATGACAGCGACCTGATCGCCGACCTGCACGGATCGGCGGCCTATCGCGCGAACCTCGTCAAGGTCCTGACCAAGCGCGCCGTCGCGGCCGCCTGAGACGGAACCAGCGAAAGGAAAGGGCCCCCGATGATCCGGGGGCCCTTTTCCTGGGCGCGTCACAGAGACGAAAGGTTGCCGCCCGCGTCGATCAGCGTGACCGACCTTATGCCGGGAAACCCGGCCTGAACGTTACGGATCTCGTCCCCGTTCAGAAAGACAAGGGCGGTTGAAAGCGCATCGGCCAGGGTTGCAGTTTCCGCCTCGACCGCGACGGACGACCAGATCGCCGCCTTGCCCGCCGGATGGATGATATGCGGGTGCCCGCGCACGAGCGTGGCCCGCGGCGACGACACCGACATTGCCGTACCGACCAGCCTGCGCTTGCCGATCACCCCGGCGACCGGGTCCGCGATCCCGATCTCCCAGTTCCCGCCCAGCGTTGCCGTCTCGCCCAGATCGACCAGCGCCTCGGTAAAGCCCTCTGCCGCGATCAGCGCCCGGACCGCGTCGGCCGCATAGCCCTGCGCGATCCCGTTCAGCGTCAGCTTTTGCCCTTGGCCGAGCACGACGGTTTCGCCGATTGTCACCCTGTGCCAGCCGACCACTTCCGCTGGCGCGGACCGGCCTGCCGCCAGCGCCTCCCAGACCGACTGCACGGTCGGGTCAAAGGCCCCGCCTGTCGCCCTGTGCACAGCATCCGCCACGCGCAGGACCGCGACAAAGGGCGCAGGCAGATCGCGGCCCTGCCCCGTCGCATTCAGCCGCGACAGGACTGACTGCGGATCATGCAGGCTGAACTGGCCTTCGATCCCGGCGATCAGGCGCGGCAGCGCATCAAGGACCGCCTCGGCCCGGTCGCGCGGTCCGGTCAGCGAGATCCGGCAATCCGCACCAAAGGCCCTGCCCTGCCAGACCGTCCCGGCCCCGGCGCGCCCGGCCATTCCCGCTGCCGCCGCCGTGATCGCAAGGAACCGCCGCCGGTTCATTTCCCGGCCCCCAGCGCCCGGCCGCGGCCAGCCAGCACAAGCGGCACGCAGGTAGCCGGATCGTTGTGAATCTTCACGCAGTCAAGGCACTGGAAACACTCGGAATAGCTGATCCGCCCATCCGTCTTGATCGCCCCGTACTTGCAGCGCACCCGGCAAAGCTGGCAGGGGCTGCCACATTCCGCTCGCCGGGCGATCCAGTCGCGCCCGCGCAGCAGGCCACCAATTGCCATCAGCGCGCCCAGCGGGCAGACATAGCGGCAGAACCCCTTGAAGGTCGTCATCCCGATGACCAGCCAGAGCGCCGCATAAGCGACAAAGGGCCATTCCCGCACAAAGAACGTCGTGATCGCCGTCTTGAACGGCTCGACCTCGGCCGCCTTGTCGATGTGCTCGGGCCGAAACAGCATGACAGCCACCAGTGACGCCAGCACGCCGTATTTCACGAGCTTCAACCGCCCGTCCCAGACGACGCCCGGCTCGATCACCGGCAGGCGCAGCAGCCGGCCCAGATGATGCGCGAACTCCTGCAACGCGCCGAAGGGGCAGAGCCAGCCGCAGAACAGCCCCCGCCCCCAGAGAACGAACCCCAGGATCGTGGCACCCCAGACCAGCAGCGAAAACGGGTCATAAAGCAGGAACGACAGGCTCGACCCGTCGATCAGCGCCCGTGCCGTCGCAAGCGGCGTGACGATCGACAATTGCCCTTGCCCCCACCAGCCGACAAAGCCCGTCACCACGGCCAGGATCACCAGCCGGACCGGCGTAAAGGCCGCAAGCGCCGCCAGCCGGTCCTGTCCGGGCCCGAGCCCTGCCAGCAACCCGGCCAGCGCGACCGCCAGCAGAAGCAGGTCGCCCTGCCGGTTCCGCACCGCCTCGCGCCAGGGGGCCAGCCGCTCGGTCACGGCCGCGCGCTGGTAGAACCGCTCGGGGCTGGCGCTGACCAGGTCGAAATGTGCCGACCCGATCTCGGGCTGGAACATGCCGTGGCTGCGCGTCGCCTGCGCGGTCAGCACCCAGTCCCGCGCCGGATCGAAGCCCAGCCGCCGGTCCGTCCGCAGGATCATCGCCGCCCCCTCCGGCACGCCCGGCAGGGTCGAGAACAACAGATCGGCGTCCCGCAACGCGACCGGCAACCCGTCCTGCGTGGCGGCCAGCAGGTCGGGCGCGGTGTTGCGCACGAAATCCGGCGACACCAGCCCGTGGCGGCCTGCATCGATTACCAGGATCGGCTCGTCGGTCGGCGAAACGGCAAGGAACCGCCGCAGATCGGCCAGCGAGTCCGCCTCCAGCACCGCCGCAGCAACCGAAGGCGGCCCGATGTCGACAACCCAGAGGTCGAGGTAGAGGTCTTCGGGAGCCTCCCGCGCCTCGGGGTCATCCGCTGCCCAGATCGTTCCGGCAAAGGCCGCATCGACAGCCGCATTCGTCACCCGAAGGTTTCGGGCAATCCCTTCCTGCACCAGCCTGTCCCAGTCGAGCGCCTCGACATGGTCGGGGTTCGGCGCGGCAGGCGGGGCAGCCGACAGCCCCTTCATCTTCTCTCGTGCGACCTGCAACGCCGCCGCAAGGATCGATTCATGCGCGATGCGGACCGAGGCCGTGGCCTTGGTCACGCCGTCGAGAAACACAAGGTCGCTTCCCGCCCCCGCGTCGCCATAGGGCGTGCCCACGACAAGGGGCTCGTTGATCGAATGCCCGCGATACTGCTCCAGGAACTTGCGGAACGGTGCCTCGCCCAGCCCCGAGACAAAGATCGGCTCGTTGTGCGCGATCAGCCGCACGTCGATGAAGGTCCCCTGCAGGTCCAGCATCACCAGCATGTCGATCGGCGCTCCGGAAAACCCCGGCAAGGGTGCCAGCGGACCGGTCTGAAAGACATATCCGGCCTCGGCCCCGCCCGAGTTCAGCAGGCTCCAGACGCCGTTTTCACCCAGAGGTTCGCCCAGCGCATAGGGTGGCAGGACAAAGGCTTCGATCCCCTCGCGCGTCAGGGGCGCGGCAAGGGCCGGGCCTGCCAGCACAAGCCAGATCAGGGTCAGAAACGCGCGCATGGGGTCAGGCTATCTCCAAGCCCGACTGCGGGCCATTCGACCAAAGTTCAGCGGCCCCGGCGCGCCCTCTGCCCTAGACTGCGGCCATGCGGACGTCGCGCGACCCTCTGGTCTTCCTGCTTTCGGTGGCGGGGTTTCTTCTGTTCTGGGCCTGTCTGGCCTGGCTCAGGGCCGATCCCCGCATCCTTCCCGGCCCGGCAGAGGTTGCCCGCGCCCTCGGGGCCGAGGCCGCAACCGGTGCCCTTCAGCGCCACCTTGCCGCGACCCTGGCACGCGTTGCCATCGCCTTTGCGCTTGCCATGCTTGCCGGGTCGGTGCTTGGCATCCTGCTTGGGCGCGCGCCGCGGCTTGACCGCTGGGCCGACCCCTGGGTTGTGATCTTCCTGAACCTGCCCGCGCTTGTCGTGATCGTGCTTTGCTATCTCTGGATCGGGCTCAACGAAACCGCCGCCATTGCCGCCGTCACGCTGAACAAGACCGCCATGGTCCTCGTGACCCTGCGCGAAGGCGCGCGCGTCCTCGACCCCGCCGTGGCCGACATGGCCCGCGTCTTCCGCATGGGCCGGATCGATACCCTGCGCCATGTCGTGCTGCCGCAGCTTGCCCCCTATTTCGCCGCCGCCGCCCGCAACGGCCTGGCGGTCATCTGGAAGATCGTTCTGGTGGTCGAGTTTCTAGGCCGGTCGACCGGCGTCGGCTTCCAGATTCACCTGAAGTTCCAGCTGTTCGACATCGCGGGCGTCATGGCCTATGCCATCGCCTTCGTCGCCGTCATGCTGGCCATCGACTACGGGATCATCCAGCCCCTCGAACGCCGGGCCGCACGCTGGCGTCCTGTCCGGTGACTTGGGTCGCTGCGGAATGGAGGCTGGCCGAAGCTACAATCACAACCCGAACTGTCCCCGAAACCGCGCAATCTCGCGCGGCTCGGGCGGGCGGCCGGTGTAGATCTCGACATAGGTCGGAATCCGCGTCAGCCGCGTCTCGAGTGTCTCGTCGGCCTGGGTCGCGATATAGCCGATCTGGACCAGGTAGATCGTCCGCGCCCGTACATCGGCATCCTGCGGGTCATGCCCCCAGCGTGCCAGCATCCCGGTCAGCGCCGTCAGCCGACGCGCATCGGCCTGCGCGATCCGGGCCAGGATATCCGCGTCCTTCAACCCCCATCCGCGCATCGCGAATTCCAGCCGCGCATCAAAGGTCTCGGTCCGCAGGAAACAGGCGATGACGTTCAGCATCGCCTCGGTCTCGGTCTCGGCATAGGCCTGGGTTGCGGCGACAAGCGGAGCGGTCGTGCGGGCCTCCCACATGTCGGCCAGTCCAGCCAACAGCTCGGCCCGGTCCCGGAAGAACCAGTAGAAGCTGGTGCGTGACAGCTTCAGGCTTTCGGCCAGCGGCAGAATCTTCACCGCGTCCACGCCTTCACGGATCAGCGCGGCATAGGCGGCCTCGAGCCACCCCTCGCGCGACCCGCGCCAGCCGGTCTCGGTCTTGCGGTCATCCATCATGGCCGGAGCCTAGGCACAGAACAGAAATCGCGCAAGAAAATGTTCTTCAGTGATCGGTAACTTGACATACATGAACATTTCGGACGAAATCGAACTGCTTACAGGAGTCCGCCATGACCAATGATCCGCTGCTGCAACCCTACAGGCTCAAGCACCTGACACTGCGCAACCGGATCATGACCACCAGCCATGAGCCCGCCTATGGCGACGACGGGATGCCCAAGGACCGCTATCGCCTCTACCACCTCGAACGCGCGCGTGGCGGCGTTGCAATGGTGATGACGGCGGGCTCTGCCTCGGTCAGCCGCGACAGCCCGCCGGTGTTCTCCAACCTGCTGGTCTGGAAGGACGAGATCGTCCCCTGGATGAAGCGCCTTTCGGATGACTGCCACGAGGCGGGGGCGGCCGTGATGATCCAGTTGTCGCACCTCGGGCGCCGCACCCGCTGGGACAAGGGCGACTGGCTGCCGGTCGTGGGCGCCGGTCCGGACCGTGAGCCGGCGCACCGCGCCTTCCCGAAGCCCGCCGAAGACTGGGACATCGACCGGATCATCCGCGATTACGCCGATGCGGCCGAACGCATGCATGCCGCCGGTCTCGACGGGGTGGAGTTCCTGGCACACGGGCACCTGCTCGACCAGTTCATCTCTCCCCTGACCAACAAGATGGATGGCCCCTACGGCGGCAGTCTGGAAAACCGCGCCCGGCTGGCGCTCGAGGTTCTGGCCGCCTGTCGCAAGCGCGTTGGCGACAGGTTCATCCTTGGCATCCGCTATGGCGGCGAAGAGGCCGAGCCGGGCGGCACCACGGTCGAAGAGGGCGTCGCACTGGGCAAGATCTTCCGCGACAGCGGGTTGGTCGATTACCTCAACATCAACCGCGGACGCATCCACACCGATCCCGCCATGACCGACATGATCCCGATCCAGGGGATGCGGTCGGCCCCGCACCTCGACCTTGCCGGACGTATCCGGGCCGAGGTCGGCATGCCGACCCTGCACGCCGCGCGCATTCCCGATGTGGCGACCGCGCGCTATGCCGTCGCCACGGGCCAGCTCGACATGGTGGGCATGACGCGTGCGCATCTGGCCGACCCTCATGTCGTGCGCAAGATCATCGAGAACCGCGAGGATGACATCCGCCCCTGCGTCGGCGCGAACTACTGCCTCGACCGCATCTACCAGGGTGGCATGGCGCTCTGCCTGCACAATCCCGCCACGGGACGCGAGCAGACGATGCCCCACACCATTCCGCCCGCCGTCGGGCGCAAACGCATCACCATCGTCGGCGCCGGCCCCGCCGGGGTCGAGGCCGCCCGCGTCGCAGCCGAGCGCGGGCACGAGGTGACGGTCTTCGAAGCCGCCGACCAGCCCGGCGGCCAGATCCGCCTGACAGCCCTCGATACCCGGCGGCGCGAGATGTCCTCGATCATCGCCTGGCGCATGGCGCAATGCGAAAAGCGCGGGGTAAGCTTTCACTTCAACACCTACGCCGACGCCGACACGGTGCTGGCGACCATCCCGGACGAGGTCATCATCGCCACCGGCGGCCTGCCCCAGACTGAGATTCTGGTATCGGGCAACGACCTTGTCCATTCGGCATGGGACATCCTGTCGGGCGATGTGAAGCCCGGTGCAAACGTCCTGATTTTCGACGACGCGGGTGACCATGCGGCGCTGCAGGCAGCCGACCTGATTTCCGCCACCGGCGCAGCAGTCGAGATCGTGACACCCGACCGCAGCTTCTCGCCCGAGGTCATGGCAATGAACCTCGTGCCCTACATGCGCAATCTGCAAAAGCGCGACACGACCTTCACCGTCACCTGGCGGCTGTTGGCGGTGGCACGCGAGGGCAACCAGCTGCGCGCCAGGCTCGGCAGCGACTACGGCGACTTCACCCGGGAACGGCTGGTCGATCAGGTAATCGTCAACCACGGCACTTTGCCGCTGGACCAGCTCTACTTCGACCTGAAGCCCCTGTCCCGCAACCTGGGCGAGGTCGATTACGAAGCGCTCGCGACCGGCGGCCTGCAACGGGTGACCCGCAACCCCGACGCCAGATTCCGCCTGTTCCGCATCGGCGACGCCGTCGCCGCACGCAACACCCACGCCGCGATCTACGACGCGTTGCGGCTGGTGAAAGACCTGTAGCGGGGTGGCGACCCGGTCGCCGTTACCCCTGCCCCGCCGTTCCGTCAGGCATCGGGAAGACCGCGCCGCCATGCGATTTCGGCGGCGCGGGCCTTCCCGCAGACGGTGCCCCTGCCCCGCCCGCTCATTCTTCGTCCGCGTTGCCGCGGCGGCGAGGCCTTGTCACGCCGGGGCGAGGACGAAGTCGTGGTCGACGCGGAAGAAGGGCTTGTCGAAGCCGGCCTCCGCGATGGCCTTGGGGTCCGTGATCCTGTCGAATTTAGCCAGCAGGCTTTCCTTCACGCCAAAGACGGCGTCCGAGCGGATATAAGGATCATCGGGATCGAAGATATGAGTCACCAGGCGGGCGTGACCGGGGGCCTCGATGATGTAGTGCAGATGCGCCGGGCGGTAGGGGTGGCGGCCGAGCGCGGCCAGCAGCTTGCCGACCGGGCCGTCGTCGGGGATCGGGTAGAACTTGGGCTTCACCCCCTTGAACCAGTAACTGCCGTCCGGGCCGGTGCGGAACACGCCGCGCAGGTTGAAGTCGGGCTGGATGCCCTTTTGCTGCACGTCGTAGAAGCCTTCGTCATTGGCCTGCCAGACGTCGATCTTCGCGTTCGCGAGCGGTGTGCCGTCGGTCGAGCGGATGGTGCCGCGCACCAGCATCGGTTCGCCCTTCTGGTCGAGGCAGATATCCGACCCCATCGGCAACTCCGGTGCATCGGCGACGTGGAACGGGCCAAGCACGGTGGATTCCGATGCGCCCGATGGCTTCCTGTTGTTGATCGCATCGACCAGCATCGAGACGCCGAGGGTGTCCGACAGCAGGATGAATTCCTGCCGCCAGTCGGTGCACATGTGGCCGGTGGCGGTGAGGAACCGGATTGCCTCGAACCATTCGGCCTCGGTCGGCTCGATTTCCTTCACCGCGGCATGGAGGTGGCGGATGAGGATGGCCATGACCTCGGCCAGGCGCGGGTTAGACGCCTTGGCGTTGCGCGAGATGACGACGTCGGCCGAGGTAGCTTCGGTGAAGAACCCTTGTTCAGCGCTCATTTCAATGCCCCAGGATCTGGCGGAGGACGCGGGTCAGGTCGGCCTCGGCGGTCTGTGATGCGGTCTGGCTGCGCCAGGCGACGTGCTGGTCGGGGCGGACCAGCAGGCACCCCCCGTCCCTTATCTCTCGGACCTTGTGCCAGTCGCCGACATGATCCTCGTAGTCTGCACGCGGGCCGATGGTGATGGCGCGCACCGGCAGGCCCAGGGCCTTGCCCGCGGCCGCGGCGGCCTTGACCCAGGCTTCGCCGCCAATGCCGGTGAGCAGGGTGAACTGACCGCGCCCGCAGAGGTCGAGGGTCGAGTGCCTGCCCCCGTTCCGGTCATAGACCCAGGCATGCGGCAAGCGCGCGCCGGGGGTGGTTGTGGGGTGGTAGTAAAGCTCCATGTTCTCGCCCAGGGGCGCGGTGGTCCCGTCACCGACCACAGCGCCCGAGGCGTAACGCTGGTTCATCTCGACTCCGTGGCAGTCGAATTCGTAGCACTTGAAGTCGATGGCTTTCCGCAGCGCCTCGCGCTGGGCCTCGCCGTCTGGCGTCGCGTCGCAGCGGGCGGCCATGCTGCGTTCGATCCGGTCATGGTCCACCCCGCCGTCCATGCCGAGGGCCTCGAAGATCGGGCCGAATTCCGCGATCGACTGGTTGGCGCGGGTCACGATCTGGCGGGCGACGGGCGCACGTTCGACGGAATAGCTGTCCAACAGTTTCGCGGTGGCCAGGCCCTTGACCACGGCAGCCAGTTTCCAGGCCAGGTTGAAGGCATCCTGGATCGAGGTGTTCGACCCAAGCCCGTTCGACGGCGGATGGCGGTGGGCGGCGTCGCCCATGATGAAGACGCGGTCCTTCTGCATGTGGGTGGCAAAGCAGTTGTTGACCGTCCAGGTGTTGGCCGAGATCAGGTCGATTTCCAGATCCGGGACGCCAACCAGCTGGCGGGCGACTTGCGTTGCCATCGCTTCGTCGACAACCGGGGCAGGCTGGTTGATGTCATAGCCCCAGACGATCAGCCATTCGTTCCAGGGCCGCACCATCCGCACCAGCCCCATGCCGATGCCGCCGACATCCGCCCCGGGCTGCATGACCCAGTACAGGACCGAAGGCCGGTGGGCGACGTATTTCGACAGATCCGCCTTGAAGAGGATGTTCATCGAGCCGCCGACGCCCATCTTGCCCTCGAAGGGCAGGCCGAGGTGCTCGGCCACCAGGGAGTTGCCGCCATCGGCGCCGACCAGGTATTTCGACCGCACGGTGAAGGTCTGACCCGAGAGCCTGTCGCGGCAGGTCGTCGTCACGCCCGTATCGTCCTGCTCATGGCTGACATATTCCACGCTCATCCGCGCCTCGGCCCCCCTGGCGCAGGCGGTCTTGAAGAGGATCGGCTCCATGAAGGTCTGGGGCAGGTCGTTCATCTCGCAGGGCGAGGACATGAGGTGTTCGGCCTTCGACAGGGGCGCGGTGCCCCAGCTTTTCATCCGGCCGAGCTCTTCCCCGGTCAGGCTTTCGCAAAAGACATTCTCGCCCATCAGCGCCTGGGGGGTGGCATGCATCATCGCCTCGGCCTCGACCTCGGGGCCAAGGTCGCGCAGGACCTCCATCGTGCGCTGGTTGGTGATATGGGCGCGCGGGGTGTTGGACAGCCAGCGGTAGCGGTTCACCACCATGACCTTGACGCCATAGCTGGCCAAAAGCGCCGAAGTGGCCGAGCCCGCAGGCCCGGTGCCGATCACAAGGACATCTGTCGAGAAATCCGCCATCATTTTCCTCCCTCAAGGTCAATCCGTTCCAGCCTGCGCCGGACGGGAAACAGGTGCAGCCCGGTCCGGTCGGACAGAAGGCCCCAAAGCCCGCGCGGGGCAAACAGCATGACGACCACGGCGATCAGCCCCAGCGTCAGAAGATACCAGGCGCCGTAATCGGCCAAGGCCTGTTGCAGCGCGTAAAAGACGATGACGCCGAGGATCGGGCCCTCCAGCCGCCCGATCCCGCCGATCACCACGATGAAGATGACATAGGCCGTCCAGTTGGTGACGCTGAAGGCGGCGTCGGGCGAGATGCGGGCGGTCTGGACATAGATCAGCGCGCCGGTCAGGCCGGTGACGAAGGCGGCGATCAGGAAGACGGCCC
>JBJOQI010000127.1:0-8433 GCA_046050045.1 Pseudomonadota bacterium
CCGTTATCCAGCGCCTCTTTCGCCGTGATCTGCCCGGTGATCGCCCGGTTGATCTCGTTGCCGAGGGCCTGCTCCATCTCGAACATCCCCGGCAGACGCGGGCTGCACCAGGCGTGATCCAAGCTGTCGGCCCAGACCTTCATCGGCTGGCTGACCTTGCGCAGGTTCTCGTTGGCAAGGACCGAACGATAGCCCGGCGCCACGCCGTTTGCGTTGGCCTCGTTCATCGCCATGATCGACGAGGTGGTCAGGAACGCGAGCATCAGGAAGGCGCCTTCGGGGTTCTGGCTGGTGGCCGTGACCACGGAGGTCGAACCCGCGATGTTTGGCGGCGCAAAGACACCGCCCGCGATGCGGGGCTCGTAGATGGTGACGAAGTCATCGACGATCTGGCTCTGGTCGGGACGCATGGCCTGCGTGCCCGAGTCCTGCCAGGAGATGTTCGCCGCAACCTGCCCGCCCAGCCATGCTGCGCGGTTTTCGCCCCAGCCTGCGCCCGACACGCCTTCGATGGCGTTCTTCGACAGGGCCAGCAGCGTTTCCAGCCCCTTGATCCCAGCATCGCTGTTCAGCGTCGGAGCCCAGCTTGGGTCAAATAGCTGCATCCCGGCCTGCGCCGCGATGTGTTCCCACGAATAGGTGGACCAGAAGCCGCGCGCGCCCAGAAGGCCAATACCGGCCACTCCGCCGCCCAACTTGTTGGCTTCGGCCGTGATGCGGATCAGCTCGTCATAGGTCGGGACGGAGTTGGCCAGATCGATCGGCCCGCCAAGAATCTTCTCCATCGCCGACTTGCGCAGATGGACCATCTGGATGTCGCAGTCGAACGGGATGCCGACCAGCTTGCCGTTGAAATAGCCGTAGTTCAGCCGGTAGGTGTCGTAGAAGTCATCCAGCGGCAGCTTCCACTTGGTGGCATAGTCGTCTAGCGGCGCCAGGAAGCCCGGGGCCGCAAAGTCGCCCAGCCAGGCCGAGAAGAACTGCAGCGCGTCGAACGAGGCATTACCCGAGATGAACTCGGAAATCGCCTTGTCGTAGATGCTGTCGTCCGGGATCGGAACCAGTTCGACCTTGATGCCCGACAGCGCTTCGAAGGGCTTCAGGCCCTCGGCTGCGGATTCCTGGTCGGCCGCACCGATGGCGAAGCGCACAGTCGTGCCGCCAAGCTGGCTGCGCACGGCTTCCCAGTCGACAGTGCGGATCCAGTCTTTAGCCGGGTCCCACAGCGGTTCGTTCGACATGTTGTACAGCTTGCGATAGTCCTCGCGGACGTATTTCTCGACCGAGATGCTGTCGAGCGTGGCCTGGATGTCGGGCAGCCCTTCCTGGGCCAGTGCCGGCATCTTGAGCCCTGCAGCACCAGTGGCAACGCCAAAGGCGGTCCCGGTGCGCAGGAACGAACGGCGGGACATTCCCCCCAAACGTATGGTCATTCTGATTTTCCTCCCGTTGGCGATATTTGATCGGTCTGACGCGCCTGAAGCAAGCAAGTCGTCCCTGCGGTTTCCTCGGGTCGCATTGACTGCTGTCGCGGCGCTGCGTGAACTTTCGTTTCGCGCTACAATCATGTGTTCAATCAATGCGACCTGTCAATCCCCATTTTCTCCGTCTTTTGCTGCATTGCAGCATGAACTCTTGATTGACAACAGAACATAAGTTCAATTAACTTCGGCGCAGCAGATTGCAGGAGACCACCATGCCCACTAACGTTGCCCTCACCGGGCTGTCGAAGGACCTGGCCGCAAGAGCTGAGACCGGAAAGCCGATTCGCATCGGCCTGGTCGGGGCGGGTGAGATGGGCACCGACATCGTCAGTCGCGTTGCGCACATGACCGGAATCGAGATCGGTGCGATCAGTGAGCTGAAGGCCGGGGCCGCCGCCAAGTCGGTCGAGATCGCCTATGGCTCGGCTGATCGGGTCAAGGAGGTTGCCAGCGCCGACGCCGCCAACGCGGCCATGGAAGAAGGCTTGGTCGCAGTCACCGACAACGTTGATGCGCTGCTTGAGGCAGGTCTGATCGATGTCGTCGTCGATGCGACCGGCGTTCCTGCCGTGGGTGCCGAAATCGGACTCCGCGCTATGGAGCGCGGCAAGCACTTGGTGATGATGAACGTCGAGGCCGACGTGACCATCGGCGCCTATCTGCGCGCCGAGGCGGAGCGTCTTGGCGTGATCTATTCGCTTGGGGCGGGCGACGAGCCGTCGTCCTGCATGGAACTGATCGAGTTCGTCTCCGCGATGGGCCACCGTATCGTCAGCGCGGGCAAGGGCAAGAACAACCCGCTGAACATCGACGCCACCCCTGCCGAGTACACCGAGGAAGCGATCCGCCGCCACATGAACCCGCGCATGCTGGTCGAGTTCGTCGACGGGTCAAAAACCATGGTCGAAATGGCCGCCATCGCCAATGCGACCGGGCTGATCCCGGACAAGCCCGGGATGCACGGCCCCGCCGCCGGTCGGGACGAGTTGAACAAGACCCTGATCCCGCAATCCGCGGGCGGGTTGTTGTCTTCGGGCGAAGGTCGGGTCGATTACACCATCGGCAAGGGCGTTGCCCCCGGCGTCTTTGTGGTGGCGGAGATGGACCATCCGCGCATCTGGGAACGCATGGAAGACCTGAAGATGGGCAAAGGGCCCTACTTCACCTTTTTCCGCCCCTATCACCTGACCTCGCTGGAGGTGCCGCTGACCTGCGCCCGCGTCGTGCTGTATGGCAAGGCCGACATGGTCCCCCTGCCCCGCCCGGTGGCCGAAGTTTGCGCGGTGGCCAAGAAGGATCTGGCCGTGGGCGACACGCTCGACCAGATCGGCGAGTATTGCTACCGCGCCTGGATCATGGAAGCGACCGAAGCCCGCACAGCCAAGGCCATCCCCTGCGGTCTTCTAGCCGGAGCAAAGGTGACCGCGTCGATCCGCAAGGGTGAGCTGATCACCACCGCCAACACCTCTGTCCCCGCTGGCAGCAAGATCGCTGTCCTCCGCGCGCGGCAGGACACGATGCTGGGGCTGTGACGATGGGCCGTGCCGACGCCGCCACTGCCGACAACCGCCCCTTCGCCATCCGGACCTACGCGCCCGAGCAACTGCGTGAAGCTTTGAAGCGGATGTATCTGATCCGCCGCTTCGAGGAAGGCGCGGAAGACAGCTACACGCGCGGTTTGATCCACGGCACGATGCATCTTTCAATCGGCCAGGAAGCCAGCGCGATGGCGACCTGCATGGAACTGACGGACGCCGACAAGATCACCTCGACCCATCGCGGCCACGGACACTGCATCGCCAAGGGGGCCGATGTCGGCCGGATGTTTGCGGAGTTTTTCGGCAAGGAGACCGGCTACTGCCATGGACGCGGCGGATCGATGCACATCGCCGACGTGAAGACCGGGAACCTTGGGGCAAACGGCATCGTCGGTGGCGGGCTGCCCATTGCCGTGGGCGCCGCCCTGTCGGCCAAACGGCTGGGCCGAGACGATGTGACGATCTGCTTTTTCGGTGACGGTGCCAACAACGAAGGCGCCTTCCACGAAGCGCTGAACATGGCCGCCGTCTGGAAACTGCCGGTGATTTTCGTGTGCGAAAACAACGGTTACGGCATGTCGACCTCGATTGCCCGGTCCACCGCCGTCAAACGCATTGCGGAACGGGCGGTCGCCTATTCGATGCCGGGCATCACGGTCGATGGCAACGACTTTTCCGCAGTGGCCGAGGCGGTGCACGGGGCCGTTGCGCGCGCCCGTGCCGGTGACGGTCCGAGCCTTGTCGAGAACCTGACCTACCGCTGGCGGGGCCATTCCAAATCCGACCGCAACCGCTATCGGACCAAGGAAGAGATCGAGGACTGGATGAGCCGCGACCCGATTGCCCGGTTTCAGGCCGAACTCATCGCGCATGGCGTTCTGGACCAGACGGGTGCCGACGCCATTGCAGCTGCTGCAATTGCCGATGTCGAGGCCGGGATTGCCTTTGCCAAGGCCAGCGCGGCCCCTGCGATCACCGATGTGACGCGCTACGTCTATGCGGAGGCCTGAGATGAACGCAATGACCGACACCGGGCTTCGCATCCTATCCTACTCCGAGGCCATCCGTGAGGCCATGGCCATTGCGATGGAGGCCGATCCGACCGTCATCCTGATGGGCGAGGATATCGGCGTCTACGGCGGGGCTTTTCAGGTCACCTTGGACCTTGTTGACAGGTTCGGCACCGACCGGGTGATGGACACGCCGATCTCGGAACTGGGCGGGGCGGGAGTCGCTGTTGGCGCGGCGCTGACCGGGCTGAAGCCGATCTTCGAATTCCAGTTCTCCGACTTCGCCATGCTGGCGATGGAGCAGATCGTCAACCAGGCCGCCAAGCTGCGTTACATGCTTGGCGGGGAAGCTTCGGTCCCAGTGGTGTTCCGGCTGCCTGCCGGATCCGGCACCGGGGCTGCTGCCCAGCACTCGCAATCCATCGAGGCCTGGTTCGGCCATGTGCCGGGGCTGAAGGTCCTGCAGCCGGCGACCCCGGAAGACGCCAAGGGCATGCTTCTGGCCGCACTTGCCGACCCCGACCCGGTGATGATCTTCGAGCACAAGCTTCTCTACAAGATGAAGGGTCCGGTGCCCGAGGGTAGCTACCTGACCCCGATCGGCAAGGCGCTGGTCCGGCGCGAAGGCACGGATGTGACCATCGTCGCTGGGTCGATCATGGTGCATCGCGCACTTGAGGCAGCGGAAAAGCTGTCGGCCGAGGGGATCAGCGCCGAGGTCATCGACCTGCGATCCATCCGCCCGATCGACCATGCGACGATCCTCGCCTCGGTACGCAAGACGGGCAAACTCATGGTCGTCTACGAAGGCGTCAAGGCCTTCGGCGTCGGCGCGGAAATCAGCGCCATGGTCGCCGAAAGCGATGCTTTCGACTATCTCGACGCCCCCATCCTGCGCCTTGGTGCCGCAGATGCGCCGGTTCCGTACAACCCCGACCTTGAACGCGCAAGCGTGCCGCAGGTCGACACCATCGAAGCCGCCGCCCGCCGTCTGGCCCGACGCGAGGTCTGATCGATGCCGGTTGAAGTGATCCTGCCCAAGGTCGACATGGACATGACCCATGGCACGCTTGCCACCTGGCATTTCGCCCCGGGTGACGAGGTGGCCAAGGGCGCGGCACTGTTCGACATCGAAACCGACAAGGCCGCGATGGAGGTCGAGTCTCCGGCCTCGGGCCGCTTGCATTCGGTGACCGCAAAGCCGGGCGACAAGGTGGCTGTTGGAACTGTCGTTGCCCTCATCTATGCCGAGGGAGAAGCGATCACTGAAACGGCCCAGCCCGTCGCGGAGCCCACCATCGCCGAGGCTGCCGCCGTCTCACTGGGCGTCGAGGTCATCCTGCCCAAGGTCGACATGGACATGACCCACGGCACGCTTGCCACCTGGCATATCGCGGAAGGCCAGCCTGTGACCAAGGGGGCCGCCCTTTTCGACATCGAAACCGACAAGGCTGCGATGGAGGTTGAGGCCCCGGCCAGTGGTGTGTTGCAGCATGTCATGGCTGCACCCGGCGACAAGGTTCCGGTGGGCTCGGTGGTCGCCTGGATCTATCCGCCCGGGGTGGCACCTGGACCAAAACCCGCCGCGGCCCCTATCGCCCCCCCCGTGCCCGTCGAGGTGGCTCCTCCCAAGGCAGCCGATCCCGTGCCCTCGCCCGAACCCCGTGTCGAAAATCCTGCGCCTGCCCACGCACCGGACGGCGGACAGCGTGCGACCCCCGCTGCTCGCGCCGCTGCCCGAAGCGCAGGTGCTGATCTTTCCGCCATCCCTGGAACCGGCCCGATGGGTCGCATCCAGAAAGACGACGTCACCGGCTATCTTGCCAATCGCGCCGAGGCCACCGTTGCCTTGGCAGCGCCTTCAACCTGGACGGCGCAATCCGGGATGCTGCATGTGTCCGCCCGCAAGGGAACTGGCGTTCCCATCCTCTTGCTGCACGGCTTTACGGCTGACAGCCAAAGCTGGGGCCCCCTTGAAAAGGCGCTTGGCGGCGACCGCCCGCTAATCCGCATCGACCTTCCCGGCCATGGCCGATCTCCGCGCCGGAGAATGGCAAGCTTTTCCGAACTGGCCCGGCTCCTGGTCGAGGCGTTCGATGAGGCTTGCCGCGCGCATGACCGGGTGGACCTTATCGGCCACTCCCTTGGCGGGGCGTTGGCGCTGGCACTGGCGGACATTCGGCCGCGCCGCGTGCGATCCCTTGCCCTGATCGCACCCGCCGGTCTGGGCCCGGAAATCGACGCGGCGGCCCTTGCCGGGATCACTCGCGCGACCCGCGCGGAAAGCCTTGCCCCCTGGCTGCGCCGCCTGACCGCCACGCCCGAGGGGATCAGCGACGACTATGCCAAGGCGGCCATGCGGCTGCGGGCCGACTCGTCCCTGCGCGCCTATCAGACCGATCTGGCGGAAAACCTGTTCCCGGACGGTGTGCAGCCCTTCGACCTGCGTCCGGCGCTTTCGCGGGTGGAATGCCCGGTAACACTGATCTGGGGCCGGCAGGATCACATACTGCCCTGGCGTCAGGCGATCTCGGTCACCGGCGATTTCGCGCTTCACCTTTTGCCTGATGCAGGCCATGTTCCCCAGATCGAATGTCCGGACCGTGTTGCGCGCATCCTTTCGCGTCACCTCTTGGCGGTGTCTGGCAAATGATCGTACGAGGGCTTTGGAGTGTTGATGCAGCCGGGAAAGCAAGCCACCGGGGCACAAAGTGAAGCTGACCGCCTGCGTGCGCGGGCGGTTTGGCTCTATCACGTTGAAGGCATCACGCAGAATGACATCGCCCAGCAACTCGGCATCAGCCGGGTCATGGTCGTGCGGCTCTTGGCCGACGCCCGTCGCCGGAACGAGGTCCGCGTCACCGTTTCGGCCCCGCTTGCGGAGCTGACTGAACTTGAGCGGCGGATCGAGATTGCCTATGGGGTCAGCCGTGTCGTAGTGGCGCCTTTCGCTGACCCCGACGACGACCCCGTTCGTGTGATCGCGGCTGCAGCTGGCAACTTCGTCTCCAACCTTATGGCCCCGGGCATGACAGTCGGCGTCGGCTGGGGACGCACGCTTTACAACTCGCTGCCGTTCATCAGTGGCGAAACTCTGGACAATTTCCGCGTGGTCTCTCTCCTTGGCGGGATTGCAGCGGCGCGGCGCTTCAACCCGGCAGAGTTTGCCTGGCAATTTGCCGAGCTGTTCCAGGGTGAAGGCTTCCTGATCCCTGCCCCTGCCGTTGTCGACAGCCCCGAAACCAAGCACGCACTATTAGAGCGCTGCGGGCTGGCAGCGATCTTCGAAATGGCCAGCAATCTGGATGTCGCGCTTCTGTCGGTGGGGGGCATTTCGACCCTGACCACCAGCTATCGAACCGGCTACATTACCGAGGCGGAGCGCAGGTCCTTGATCGATGCTGGGGCGGTCGGTGATGTGCTATACAATTTCATCTCCGAAGATGGCGAACTGGTGAAACATCATGTCAACGACCGGGTCATTTCTGCTGACCTCGGTCTGCTTCGTCGGTGCCCCGAAAAGGTTCTCATCTCGGGCGGAAAGGAGAAATTGCTTGCTCTCAAGGCCGCGATAAGGAACCTGGAACCAACGACACTCATTACGGACGAACAGACCGCCATCAGCCTGCTTCGCTAAGCCACTTGCCATCGCGGCGGATCAGGCAGCCGCATGCCGCGCGCGGCCGCTGTCATCAAACAGGATCGCGGCTTCGGGTGCGAAGGTCAGTGCTACGGATTGATTGACCGCAAGGTCGTGGTCGCCGTCCAGGACCACAAGCCAGCCGGTGCCGGAAGGGAGCGTGAGGCTGATGTTGGTCTCATTTCCCAGCCGCTTGACCAATGCTACCCTTTACGCAAGCGTCCCGTCACCAGGTGTTGTTGCGGAACTCGCTCCTTGGGCGTGACTTCCCCTTTCCCCGCTGATGTCAGGCCACGCGGACGATCTCGGCGATGCCGAGGGCTGAGAAGCGGTTCATGAGCACGACGCGGATCTGGATTTCGGCAGTCTGGCAGTCGGGGTGTCTTGCCGCGATGCGTTCACTGAAGGCTTTGAGACACCGTATCTTCGCTTCGATCTGTCTTCGGACCTGATATCCCGTCCAACGCTTCCAGAAGGCTCTACCATAATGCCGGGTGGCACGCAGGGTCTCGTTTCTCGCGATCGCGGCCGGGCAATCCTCTTTCCAAGGTCCGCCGTTCTTGCGGATCGGGATGATTGCGGTGGCCTGCCGGTTGATGATAGCCGTGTGGCAGCTGCGCATGTCATACGCACCGTCGTCGGTCACGGTGCCGATCTTTTCGCATTCGGGGATTTGGCCGAGCAGTTCCGGCAGAACCGGGCTGTCGCCATCGCTGCTGGAGGTGAACTCCACAGCCCGGATGTCCGAAGTGGCTGTGTCC
>JBJOQI010000128.1:0-4320 GCA_046050045.1 Pseudomonadota bacterium
GCCTGAACTTCTTGCAGAAAGTCGGCATATACGCCGCGACCTTTGTCTTCCTGCTTTTCGTCCTGCTGCCGTTTATCGAGATGTTCCGCACCTCGCTGCGCCCGCTCGACCACCTGATGACTGCGGATTTCCAGCTCTGGGGCAGCGACTCGTCGTTCCAGGCCTACCGCGACATGTGGGTGACGGTGCCGCTTCTGGGCCGCTACATCCTGAACTCTATCTTCATTGCGACCTCGGTGACCATCATCACCATGATCTGCGTGGTGCCGGCCGCCTACGCCTATGCCCGGCTCGACTTTCCGTTCAAGTCGATCAGCCTGGGGATGTTCCTGTCGGTCAACATGTTCACCGGCGCCGTCTTGCTGATCCCGCTTTACCGGGTGATGCGGTCGCTGTCGCTGCTGAATACCTACTGGGCGATGATCATTCCGGGCGTGGCCTTCCTGATCCCGACCGGCATCTGGCTGCTGCGGTCCTACCTTGAAAAGATCCCGAAGGAGCTGGAAGAGGCCGCCTATGTCGATGGGGCATCGCGCCTTTACACGCTGCGCCGGGTCGTGCTGCCGCTTGCGGTGCCGGGGCTGATCGTGGTGGCAACCTCGGTCTTCATCGGGGCCTATGCGCAGCAGTATCTCTTCGCCGTCACCTTCAACAACGTGAGCGAGCTGCAGCCGCTGCCCGCGGGTCTGGCGGAATTCATCGGCTACCAGGATGTGACCTGGAACCAGATGATGGCCGCCGCGCTGACGGGCGTTCTGCCGGTGATGCTCTTCTTCCTGTTCCTTCAGAAATACCTTGTCGCGGGGCTGACGGCCGGCGCGGTCAAGGAATGACGACCAGACAAGTCCAACCAAGGGAGTAACTACATGAAAGTCTTCAATCCCCTGTCGCTGTCGGCGATCTTGCTCGCCGGAACCGCGATGTCGGCGATGGCCGAAAGCCATGCGACCGAGCTGCACTTCATCATGTGCGGCGGCGAGGTCCGGGCGGCCGACCAGAAGGTGATCGACACCTTCATCGCCGAGAACCCCGGCGTCACCGTGAACATGGAAGCGGTCGAATGGGGCACCTGCCAGGACAAGTCGATGCAGCTTGCCGCTGCCGGTGACCCGCCCTCGATCGCCTACATGGGCAGCCGCACGCTGCGCCAGCTGGCCAACAACGACCTGATCGTTCCGGTGACCTTCACGGCGGAAGAAGAGGCCGTGTTCCAGCCGGGCGTGCTCAAGACCGTCTCGAACGGCGGCCAGTACTGGGGCATCCCGCACGCCTTCTCGACCAAGGCGCTCTACATCAACTGCAAGGTCGTCGAGGCCGCGGGCGCCGAGTGCAAGGCCCCGGCAACCTGGGCCGACCTCGTGGCGCTGTCCAAGGCCGTGGCGGACGGGTCGGATGCTGCTGGCATCGGCATCGCGGGCAAGGACTTCGACAACACGATGCACATGTTCCTCGACTTCCTCTACTCGAACGGTGGGGCGGTGTTCGACGCGGACGGCAAGCCCGCACTCGACAGCCAGCAGACCCGCGAGACGCTGCAGCTTTACGCAGACCTGCTGCCCTACATGCAGTCGGGCCCGACCGAATGGGAACGCGACCAGCTGAAGGACCTGTTCAACGACGGCCAGATCGCGATGTATGTCAGCGGACCCTGGGGCAAGGGCCAGCACAACGAAGACACCAAGCAGATCATCGCTCCGGTTCCGGCAGGCCCGTCGGGCACCAACGGCACGATCCTGATCACCGACTCGATTGCCGTCTTCAAGGGCACCGGCCACGAAGAGATGGCCATCAAGCTGGCCAAGGCCCTGACTTCGGGCGAGGCGCAGTATGACCTCGACTCGTCCTGGGGCCTGACCCCGATCCTGCAGTACGAAAAGATCGGCATCGCCGATCCCTACTACACCAAGGATCACTGGCCGGTCTTCGTCGCCGGCATCTCGACCGGTGGCCCCGAGCCTATGGTCGAGGACTTCAAGGCCCTTCAGGCCGTCTTCACCAACATGGTGCAGGGCATCATGCTGGGCGAAGGCTCGGTTGATGATCTTGTGACCGCCGCGGGCGAAGAACTCGCCGAAGTGCGCTGACCGAACGGGGCGGGGGCCCCTGACGGTCCCCGCCCTTCAACCTCCACCATCCGACCAAGGACCGGCCCGATGGCTACGCTCGACCTCAGGAAGATCACCAAATCCTTCGGCACCGCGAAGGTGCTGCACGACATCGACCTTGCGATCCAGGACAAGGAATTCGTGGTCTTCGTCGGCCCCTCGGGCTGCGGCAAGTCCACGCTCCTGCGCATCGTCGCAGGTCTGGAAGAGGCGACATCGGGCAACATCGTCATCGATGGCCGCGACGTCAGCCGCGAGGCGCCGGTCGATCGGGGCATTGCGATGGTGTTCCAGTCCTATGCGCTTTATCCGCACCTGTCGGTCTTTGAAAACATCGCCTTCCCCCTGCGCGTCGCCCGCCTGCCGGAACCCGAGGTGCAGCAGAAGGTCGGCCGCGCGGCGGAAATCCTGAAGCTGACGGAAAAGCTGATGCTGAAACCCGGCCAGTTGTCGGGCGGCCAGCGCCAGCGTGTGGCGATCGGCCGTTCGATCGTGCGCAACCCCAAGGTCTTCCTGTTCGACGAGCCGCTGTCGAACCTCGACGCCGCCCTGCGCGGCGACATGCGGGTGGAGCTGTCACAGCTGCACCGCGAGCTGAACGCCACGATGATCTACGTTACCCACGACCAGGTCGAGGCCATGACCATGGCCGACCGCATCGTGGTTCTGAACGGCGGCCGGATCGAGCAGTTTGGCACCCCCATGGAGCTCTACCACCACCCCGCGACCCGCTTTGTCGCGACCTTCATCGGCCAGCCGAACATGAACCTCGTGCCCGCCACCGTGAAAGGCTCCGACGCCAACGGACTGGCCGTCGAACTGGCCGGCGGCCATGTGATGACTGTTCCGGTCGAGGCCGACGGTGTGCGCCCTGGCGCGACGGTCGACGTGGGCATCCGCCCCGAGAACGTCGAGATGCGCGACGGCGGCCTGTCGCTGCGCGTCAACGTGCTGGAACGCCTCGGCGGCGTCTCGATCACCTACGGCACGCTCGGCGGCCACCGCTTCTGCGCCAGCCTTCCCGGCGACGCGGCCATCGCCGAAGGCGGCGAGGTGGCGCTGTCGGTGAACCCGCGCGATGTCCACGTCTTCAACGAAAACGGCGACGTCCTGCGCCGCCGCATGGCCCCGGCGCTGGTTGCCTGACCGCGATCCGCGCCGCCCGAAGGAAAGACCATGAAAGTCGTCGTCTCAGGCACCGGCCTGCGTCCCATGCATGTCCTCTCGATCATGAAGGAGGAAATGCCCGAGGTGGAATTCGTGGGCTGGTATGACCCCGAACCCACCTATTTCGACCGGCTGGGCCCCGGCGTGCCGCGTTTCCCGTCAGTGGAAGAGATGCTGGCCACGACGAAGCCCGACCTGTTCTTCGTGGGCTCGCCCAATGTCTTCCACCTTGACCAGATCCGGCTGGGGCTGGAGGCCGGGGTGCGGATCTTCACCGAAAAGCCCGTCGTCGTCTCGATCGAAGAAACCTTTGCGTTGGCTGATCTTCTGGCCCGGCATGGCACCGACCGGGTGATGGTCGGGCTGGTCCTGCGCTATTCGCACCACATGAAGGACCTGCGCGCGGCGATGGCCGATGGCGCACTCGGCTCGGTCGTCAGCCTGGAGGCGAACGAGCACATCGGCCCCTATCACGGTGCCTTCTTCATGCGCGACTGGCGGCGGATGGTGAAGTGGTCGGGCGGCTTCATGCTGGAAAAATGCTGCCACGACATCGACCTGTACAACATGATCACCGGCTCGCGCCCGAACCGGGTGGCAAGTTTCGGGGGGCGCAAGTCCTATGTCCCCGACAACGCGCCGACCTCGAACGCCGAAAACGAGATCATGCATGTGAAGCCCTCGATCTGGAACAGCGTCGATGACGCCTTTCATTCCGACGGCGACATCATCGACTACCAGACCTCGATCCTGCACTACGAAACCGGGGCGAGCCTCGCGTTCCACACCAACCTCAACGTGCCCGACGAACACCGCCGCTTTTGCGTTATGGGCACGCATGGCATGGCCGAGGGCGATTTCGTGCGTGGCTACCTGAAGGTCACGGCGCGCGACGGCACGGTTCTGGCCGACCACGACTATACCGCGGGCGACCATCCCGCGACCGGCAACCACTACGGTGCCGACAACCTGATGGTCCGTGACATCGCCGACTATCTGCGCGGCCGGACCCGGTCGCTGCCCGTGGGCATCGTCGACGCGATGGAGG
>JBJOQI010000129.1:0-18958 GCA_046050045.1 Pseudomonadota bacterium
TCGAACCACTGGGACATAAAATTACAAAAGAGACCCAAATGTGATTGCAAAGTTGCGTGGACATCCGTAAATCTGTCCCCGACAGCCCGATTGATTCTGCGCTGCGGCACGAGTGAGACAGATGGAGAGAGCCATGGCCTTCGACGTGAAGACCGAAATCGCGCCCTACACGGCACCGGAAAAGGACCTGTACGAGGTCGGCGAGATGCCGCCGCTGGGCTATGTGCCGCGCCGGATGTACGCCTGGTGCATCCGCCGCGAGCGCCACGGCAACCCCGACACCGCTATGCAGGTCGAGATCGTGGACACGCCCGAGATCGACAGCAACGAGGTGCTGGTGCTCGTGATGGCGGCGGGGGTGAACTACAACGGCGTCTGGGCGGCGCTCGGCACGCCGATCAGCCCCTTTGACGGGCATGGCGCGCCCTTCCACATCGCGGGCTCTGATGCCTCGGGGATCGTCTGGAAGGTGGGCGACAAGGTCAAGCGCTGGAAGGTCGGCGACGAGGTCGTGGTGCACTGCAACCAGGACGACGGCGACGACGAGGAATGCAATGGCGGCGACCCGATGTTCTCGCCCAGCCAGCGGATCTGGGGCTACGAGACGCCGGACGGCAGCTTTGCCCAGTTCACACGGGTGCAGGCCCAGCAGCTGATGGCGCGACCCAGGCACCTGACCTGGGAGGAAAGCGCCTGCTACACGCTGACGCTGGCCACCGCCTACCGGATGCTGTTCGGCCACCGCCCGCATATCCTGAAGCCCGGCGACAACGTGCTGGTCTGGGGCGCATCGGGGGGCCTTGGCTCTTACGCGATCCAGCTGATCAACACGGCCGGCGCCAATGCCATCGGCGTCATCAGCGACGAGACCAAGCGCGACTTCGTCATGGGGCTGGGCGCCAAGGGCGTGCTGAACCGCAAGGACTTCAAGTGCTGGGGCCAGATGCCCACGGTGAACACGCCGGAATACAAGGAGTGGTTCAACGAAGTCAGGAAATTCGGAAAGGCCATCTGGGACATCACCGGCAAGGGCGTGAACGTCGACTTCGTCTTCGAGCACCCGGGCGAGCAGACCTTCCCGGTCTCGGTCTTCGTGGTCAAGCGCGGCGGCATGGTGGTGATCTGCGCGGGCACCACGGGCTACAACCTGACGCTGGATGCCCGCTATCTCTGGATGCACCAGAAGCGGGTGCAGGGCAGCCACTTCGCCAACCTCAAGCAGGCCAGTGCCGCCAACCGGCTGATGCTGGAGCGCAGGCTTGATCCCTGCCTGTCGGATGTCTTCCCCTGGGCCGAGATTCCGGCCGCGCACATGATGATGCTGCGCAATGAACACAAGCCGGGGAATATGGCGGTTCTGGTACAAAGCCCGCGCACCGGATTGCGGACATTCGAGGATGCACTGGACTCTGCCGGTTAATATATCGGCGACCAAGAAAGTTAATCGGGCGGAATTCGGTTTCTGCCCGATTTTCATTTTGCGAACGTCAATTATATCAATGACTTGCCACCTCGGCTTCCCCCGAACTTGCGAGTATCCGCCATTCACCCGCGGTCCTAATCTGAGACACGACAAGGTTGAGGCCCATTATGTCAGACACACTTCACGCGGGCACGGCAATGCGCTACGATTGGATCGTGGACGTATTGTGCGATTTGAAGGCATTTGCCAGTTCTAACGGAATGTCCGTGCTGGCCGAACACCTCGACGATACGGCCCTTGTCGCCGCCGCCGAGATCGCGCAGGTACGGCAGCTCCGGGCAGGAGAATGGCCGGCGGATGGAACGACGACTGGACAGCTTCATCTCAGCCCTGCAGCAGGCGGGAACGCTTGGTGATTTGCAGACGGCGATCTTCGATCTTCGCAATATCCTGTCGGTCCAGCATGTCGTCTATCACTCGGTCAGCGGATCAGGCCAGCAATACGCCGCGCTGACCTATGACCCGAAATGGGTCGACCGCTACGTGACCGAGGACTACGCCCGTCTTGACCCGGTGGTGCAGGGCTGTTTCCGGCGCTTTCACCCGGTGGACTGGGCGCGGCTGGACTGGTCGGCCCGCCCGGTACGCAATTTCCTGGGCGAGGCTGTCGAATCCGGCGTCGGCAACCAGGGCTATTCCGTTCCGATCCGCGGACCGAACGGGCAGTTCGCGCTGTTCACCGTCTCGGACCGGATGTCCGACACCACCTGGGAGCGCTTCACGGGCGAGCGGGTGACCGACCTGATCCTCTGTGCCCACTTCATCAACCAGAAGGCGCTCGAGATCGAGAAAGGCACCGACTTCCACGCGATGCGCAGCCTGTCCCCGCGCGAGATCGACGCGCTGACCATGCTGGCGATGGGGCTGAACCGGGCGCGGGCAGCCGAGGGGCTGACGATCTCGGAACATACCTTCCGCGTCTATGTCGAAAGTGCCCGCGCGAAACTCGGCGCATCGAACGCGGTGCACGCGGTCGCCCGGGCGATCTCGATGGGGCTGGTTGTCGTCTGACAAACGCAGCGCACGCCCGCCGGACGAACCCTTAGCAGCAAGCCTCTAGCCCTCCGGAAAACCCGGAGGACTTCATGCTGCGCTATCTCTCTGCCGCCGCCCTGGCGCGCGAGCCGCTGTTGCAGGACACGATGTTCCGCGACCGTGCCTGCCAGTTCCACCGCCGCCTCGGCTGGGAGGTCAAGGTCGACGCCCGCGGCTGGGAGCAGGACGACTATGATCGCGAAGGCCCGCTCTACGTGATCTGGCAGGGCCGCGACGGACGGCACGGCGGGTCGATGCGCTTTCTGCCGACGACCGGGCGGACGATGGTCAACGACCATTTCCTCCACCTGTCGCAGGGCGGTCCGGTCCGCGACCCGCTGGTCTGGGAATGCACGCGCTTTTGCCTGTCCGACGCCGCCCCGCCCGGTGTCTCGGCCGCGCTGATGCTGGGCGGGGCCGAACTTGGGGCCGGGTTCGGCCTGTCCCGGGCCGTCGGGGTCTTTGATGCCCGCATGGTGCGGATCTACCGCCATCTCGGCTGGGCACCCGAGGTCGCCGGGTTCACGGGCGAGGGGCGCGACGCGGTGGGTTTGGGGTTCTGGACCTTTTCGGAGGCCACCCGCCGCCGCATGGCGGCACTGGCGGGACTGTCGCCCGAAGTGTCGCGCCACTGGTTCCGCATGGCACTGGGCGAGGCCAGGCAGGCCGCCTGACGGCTGGCGTTTCGCGGGTTGCCCCCGCCGCGCGATTCTCTAGGGTCGCGCGCATGTCCGTGCCCGCGCTGACCTTCTCTGACGATCAGGCCGAAGCCTGGGACCGCCTGGCCGAGGTGCTGCGCGGCGCGGGCGTCGATCTGGACGGCGGCACGCTGATGCCCGACGCGCCGGGCAAGGCAAGCGTCCATGCGATCATCGGCAAGGCGGGGTCGGGAAAGACCATGCTGCTGGCGGGACTGACCAAGGCCCTGACCGCAGCCGGGGTCGAGATCGTCTCGGGCGACTGGGAGGGCAAGCGCCGCAAGGACCGCCGGACGCTGGCCGTGTTGGCGCCGACGAACAAGGCGGCAAGCGTGCTGCGCAATCGCGGCGTGCCGGCGACGACGATCCACCGTATTCTCTATACCCCGGTCTACCGCCCCGAATACGAACGCATCGCCGAGTGGCTGGCCGGCAATGGCGAGCGGCCCGTGGTCGAGGGGCTGACCGACCTCGCGCTCGACCGCGCCCACGCCTTCTACCAGACGGTGAAGTCGATCCCCGGCGCGCTGGCGGCGGCGGGCCTGCGCGGGTCGGACTTCATCGCGGGCTGGAAACGGCGCGAGGACCCGCTCGACATCGGCTTTGTCGACGAAAGCTCGATGCTCGACGAACGCCAGCTGACCGACCTGAAAGAGATCTTCCCGACGCTGGTCCTGTTCGGCGACCCTGCGCAGCTGGCCCCGGTCGGCCAGTCGGGCGAGATGGTCTTTGACAAGCTGCCCGAACGGTCGCGCCTGGTCCTGCACCGCATCCACCGGCAGGAATTCGACAGCCCGATCCTCGACCTCGCCCATGCGCTGTCGGATCCGGAGCTGGAGTTCGAGGGGTTCGAGCGCATGGTGGCCGAGGCCGCCCGCCGCGACGACCGCGTGATCTGGGCCGAGCGGATGGAGGCCGGTCTGATGGCGCGGTCGCCCGCGCTCGTCTGGCGCAACCAGACCCGCATCCGGCTGATCCATGCCTTTCGCGCGGCCTATGGCGCGCCGCCGGACCTGCTGTTGCCCGGCGAGCCCCTTGTCTGCGACGGGATCGAGTTGCCGCTGAAGCATCGCAAGAAGCGCATCGACCTTGAGGCGCGGGGGCTGATCAAGGGGGCGCAGGTCATCTACCTCGGCCCCGGCAAGAAGGACGGCTTTGCCCGCCTGCACGTGATCGGTGCCGAAGACCCGCAGATTTCGGCGGCCTCGATCATCAAGATCGAGATGCCGGACGAGGAAGAACCCTTCATCCCAGCCGCTGCCAAGATGGGGGCGGCCTTCCTGCATGGCGCCGCGGTGACGATCCACAAGGCGCAAGGGTCGCAATGGCCCGAGGTGCAGGTCTTTGCCCCCGATCTCTATGCCGCCGCCCGCTCGGGCCGGGTCGAGGCGGGCGTCGCGCTGTGGAAGCGGCTTGCCTATGTGGCGATCACCCGGGCCGAGACGCGGCTGCGCTGGGTGGTGCGGTCAAGCCTCGGCCGCCCGCAGGGGGCGCTGACGACCGACGACCTGCCGAAGGTCGCGGGCGCGCTCGCGCTGGGCGAGGAGTAGGGCGGGCCGATCCCCCCACCCTCTCCCTCCCCCCGGAGGGGGAGGGAAGCGCCCTTCCGGCAGGTGGCCTACCTTTCCCGCCGCGCAAGGACTCGATCTTTCGCGGAAAAACCGCTTACCTGACCCCGCCAGAAGGAGAGACCCCATGCGCTGCGTTTTCGTCCAGTTCCGCTGCCATCCCGGCAAGACCTACGAGGTCGCCGACGCAATCTACGACCGCGAGGTGGTGTCCGAGCTTTACTCGACCAGCGGCGAATATGACCTGATCGCCAAGGTCTACATCCCGGCCGAGGAAGACGTGGGCCAGTGGCTGAACGCGCGCCTGTTCGACATTCCGGGGATCAGCCGGACCCTGACCACCATGACCTTCAAGGCCTTCTGAGGTGGCGGGCGTCATCATCGTCACCGGCGCAAGCGCAGGCATCGGCCGCGCGACGGCCGAGCTGTTCCTGGCGCAGGGCTGGCAGGTCGGGCTGCTGGCCCGCCGCCCCGACGCCCTTGCCGAGGTCGCGGGAACCAACCCGTCCGCCCTGCCGCTGTCCTGCGACGTGACCGACGAGGCCTCGGTCGATGCGGCCTTCGCCGCCGTCGCGGCACGCTTCGGGCGGATTGACGCGCTGTTCAACAACGCGGGCATGTCCGCCCCCGCGCGCACCATCGACGAGATCCCGGTGGCCGAGTGGAAGGCCGTCGTGGACGTGAACCTGACGGGCATGTTCCTCTGCGCCCGCGCCGCCTTCCGCCAGATGCGGGCGCAGTCGCCGCAGGGCGGGCGGATCATCAACAACGGCTCGATCAGCGCCCAGGCCCCGCGGCCGGGGTCGGTGCCCTACACGGCGACCAAGCACGCGGTCACCGGGTTGACCAAGACCCTCGCGCTGGACGGGCGGCCCTTCGACATCGCGGCAGGGCAGATCGACATCGGCAATGCCGCGACCGAGATGACGATGAAGATGACCTCGGGCGTGCCGCAGGCCGATGGAAGCATCAGGGCCGAGCCGCGGATGCATGTGGACGAGGTGGCGCGGGCGGTCCTGGCGATGGCATCGCTGCCCTTGTCCACCAACGTCCTGACAATGACGATCATGGCAACAAAGATGCCGCTGGTCGGGCGGGGTTAGGGCGGCCTTCGACCAAACGCACGTCTGGGGCGGGCAAGGAAAGGCATCGCCTTTCCCCGCCCCGAAGTGACCATAGGTGCGGCAGGACCGCTTTAGCCCTCGCGACATAGGCCAGCGCCCGGCCCGGGCGGCGCGAAGCGCCCGCCTGGGGGCGGGGCGGGCGCTGGCCGGGGCCTTTGGGCCCCGGCGGCAAGGGCTGTAAGGGCCTGCGCGGCCTCGGCACGCCAGACCATTGGGATCCTAGCCAGATCTCCGCTCAGGACCGGATGTAGCGGAAGGCCGCCGAGGCCGCCCAGCCCAGCACGACCGCCAGCACGATCGACAGGATGCCGTAGGATACCGGACTGCCGTAGGCGAGGGTGAAGAGCCAGCGTTCCAGCCCGACCTTGCGCACGTCGATCACCTGCTCGTGCAGGGCCACGACGGCCCTGTCGCGCAACAGGAAGATGCGGGTCTTGTAGTCGCCCTCGGTCAGGTTCGCGGGCAGGTCGATGTCGGCGCGGAACAGCGTCTCTTCGGTCAGCCGGACGCCGCCGGTCTGGACATGGTAGTCGCCCGTCCCCTCGCGGATGCGGATCAGGGCTTCGCTGAAGGACTGCGCGTCCTCGATATCCATCGGCGCGCCGACCGAGATCACCGCCAGCGGGATCGAGATCCGGTGGCGCAGGTCCTCGGTGCTGGACAGGATCCGGTCGAGCGGCCCGGTCGTTGCGACCTCGTAGAAGCTCGGCGCGCTGTCGACGACGACGGTATCGGTGTTGATCCAGATGCCCATTTCGCGCGATTTGCGCCGCACCCGGACCGGGGCGGCCGGCCCCTCGACCGTCACGATGACTTCGAGCGGGCCCGCCGCCGGGATCGGTGCCTCGCGCTTGACCGCGCCATAGATCAGGATGTCCGAGCCGTCGAAGTTCGCCGTGATCGAGATCGTGTCGGTCGACAGGCCCGCGACCACGCTTTCCCCGCCCGCCGCGGCGGGCAGGACCAGAAGCGCAAGCAGGGCAGCGGCCAGCCGTCTCATCGCCCGAGGACCGTCAGCGAATAAAGCTCGTCAGGCCGGATCAGCAGGTCGAGCGCGATCTTGAAGGCCACGGCCAGCACCAGCAGCGCGAGCAGGATGCGCAGCTGTTCCGCCTTCAGCCCCGCGCCGATCCGCGCCCCGACCTGCGCGCCGATCACGCCGCCCAGGATCAGAATGAAGGCCAGCATCAGGTCGACCGTGTGGTTCGTCCAGGCATGCATGAAGGTGGTGAAGCCGGTGACGAAGATGATCTGGAACAGCGACGTCCCGATCACGACCTTGGTGGGCATGCCCAGGAGGTAGATCATCGCGGGCACCATGATGAAGCCGCCGCCCACCCCCATGATCGCCGACAGAAGCCCGACGCCCGCCCCGACCAGCACCGGCGGCAGGACCGAGATGTAGAGGCCCGAGGTGCGGAACTTCATCTTGAAGGGCCAGCGGTGCACCCACATGTGCTGCTTGCGCAAGGGAACGCCCGTCGCGGTCCGGCTGCGGCGCAGGGCGCGCAGGCTTTCCTGCAGCATCATCAGCCCGACGACGCCGAGGAAGACGACATAGGACAGCTGCACCGTCAGGTCGATCTGGCCAAGCCGCGTGAGGTAGTTGAAGGCCGCGATCCCCGCCGACGACCCGATCATGCCGCCAATCAGCAGCACGATCCCCATCCGCAGATCGACGCTTTTCCTGCGGAAATGCGCAAGTACCCCCGACACCGACGAGGCCACGACCTGATTGGCACCCGTCGCCACCGCCACTGTTGGCGGAATGCCGACGAAGAACAGCAAGGGTGTGATCAGGAACCCGCCGCCCACCCCGAACATGCCCGACAAAAGCCCGACGATGCCGCCGATCCCCAGCAGGAGAAAGGCGTTCACGGAAACCTCGGCGATGGGCAGGTAGATCTGCATCGGGGCCGCAATGGTCAGGAGTTTTCCCAAAGTCTTGCGCCTTGCCCCGGCCCAAGTCAAACGACAGGGCCGTCACGATCGCGCCAGTGGCCGGAATGACATGGGGCCAGTTGCCCCGCTGCGTCAGTGCAGGTCGCGAAGATAGCGGCGCAGCACTTTCTCGAACTTCGCCGCGCCCATCGGGGCCATCGCCTTGGTGTGTTCGTGGCTGATGTTTTCCGCGCTCATGCCGGCGGCCATGTTGGTGATGACCGAGACGGCCGCGACCTTCAGGCCGAAGAAGCGGGCAAGGATCACCTCGGGCACCGTCGACATGCCCACCGCATCGCCGCCAAGGATGCGGATCGCCCGGATCTCGGCGGGCGTTTCGAACGAGGGGCCGGAATACCAGGCATAGACGCCTTCGGCCATGTCGATGCCTTCGGCCTGGGCCGCTGCCCTGAGGCGCGCGCGAAGGTCCGGGTCGTGGGCGTCGGTCATCGGCACGAAACGCGCGTCGGTGGGTTCCCCGATCAGCGGGTTCAGCCCCGAGAAGTTGATGTGGTCGGAAAGCAGCATCAGTGACCCGGGCGGTGTCGTGGGCACCAGCGATCCGGCGGCGTTGGTCAGGATCAGGTGATCGGCCCCGAGCGCCTTCAGCACCTCGATCGGCAGGCGCATCACGCGCGGGTCGCCCTTTTCGTAGTAACGCGCGCGCCCCCCGAAGACCGCGACGCGCTGGCCCTCGAGCTCGCCCACCGCCAGCACCGGGTTGTGGCCCGAGACGCCGGCATGGGGAAAGCCCGGCAGGTCGGAATAGGGGATGGCCGTGCCCCTGACCTGCCCCGCGATATGGCCGAGCCCCGAGCCGAGGATCAGGCCCAGCCGCACGGGCGCGTCGCCCGCGCGGTCGCGGATCAGGCGGGCGAGGGTGGCGGCGTCGGTCATGGGCGGCGTCTCCGGTCGATTGCGGAGAGGGCCGGGGGTTTCACACTCCTGGGCCCCCGTGGAGTATTTCCGTCAAGATGAAGCGTCAGTGCGCTCAACGCTCCTTCACGTAGGGTTCGCCCCCGGCGCGCGGCGGGATTGCCTTGCCGACGAAGCCCGCAAGCACGATGACGGTCAGGATGTAGGGCAGGGCATCAAGCAGCGGCACCGGCACCTTGAAGCCCGCCGTGTTCTCGATCACGTCGGGGCGCAGCGCCATGGCTTGCAGGAAACCGAAGAGCAGGCAGGCATAGAGCGCATACCACGGCCGCCACTTGGCGAAGATCAGTGCGGCAAGCGCGATGTAGCCACGCCCCGCCGTCATCACGCGCCCGAAGCCCGCCTGCAGGCCCGCGGCCATGTAGGCCCCGGCCAGGCCGCAGAGCACGCCGGTGATGACCACGGCGGTATAGCGCAGCCGGATGACCGAGATGCCGGCGGTATCGACGGATTCGGGGTTCTCGCCCACCGCGCGCAGCCGCAGGCCGAAGCGGGTGCGGAACAGGACCCACCACGACAGGGGCACCGCCAGCAGCGCCACATAGACCAGCGCCCCGTGGCCCGAGATCACCTCGTGCCAGAGGGGCCCGAGGATGGGCACGCCCTGCGCCGCATCGGCCAGGGGCAGGGAAATGGGATTGAACCGCGCGGCCCCGTCGAGCGGCGGGGTGCGCCCGCCCTGACCGAACAGGTCCTGCGCGATCAGCACGGTGATGCCCGAGGCCACGAAGTTGAGCGCGACGCCGGATATCAGCTGGTTGCCCCGGAAGGTGATCGAGGCGACCCCGTGGATCATCGCGAAGATCAGCGAGGCGCCGATCCCGGCCAGAAGCCCGATCCAGACCGACCCCGTGATGGCCGCGACGGCACCCGTGGCCATGGCGGCGGCCAGCATCTTGCCTTCTAGCCCGATGTCGAAGATGCCCGCGCGTTCGCTGAACAGCCCGGCAAGGCAGGCCAGCAGCAGCGGCGTCGCCAGCCGCAGCGTCGAGTCGAGAATTTGCAGCAGCGTTGCGTAATCCATCAGGCCCGCGCCTCCGACCGCTTGCGGAAGAAGGGCACCAGCATCATCCGCACCATCATGTCGAGCGCCCCGGTGAACAGGATGACAAGGCCCTGCACGACGGTGCGCAGTTCGATCGGGATCGAGGTCCAGAGGCCAAGCTCGGCCCCGCCCTGATAGAGGAAACCGAAGAGGATCGCCGCGAGGAAGACGCCAAGCGGATGGTTGCGCCCCATCAGCGCGACCGCGATGCCGATGAAGCCCGCGCCTTCAGAGGCGTTCTGCAGCAGCCGCTCGCTTTCGCCCATGACGTTGTTGATCGCCATCAGGCCCGCAAGCCCGCCCGAGATCAGCATGGCGAGCATCGTGATCCTGAAGGCCGAGATGCCGGCATAGGCCGAGGCGGGCTGCGACTTGCCGAAGGCGCGGATTTCATAGCCGAGCCGCGTCTTCCACAACAAAAGCCAGACGAGCCAGCAGGCGATGAGTGCCACGAACAGCGTGACGTTCGCGGGCACCTGCTTGTCGAAGATCAGGTTCAGCCCCGGAATATCCGACAGCGCCGGCAGTTTCGCGCCTTCGGGAAAGCGGCGCGAGGCCGGGTCCATCTGGCCCGTGGGGCGCAGCACGTCGACCAGCATGAAGATCAGGAAGGCCGCGGCGATGTAGTTGAACATGATCGTCGTGATGACGATGTGGCTGCCGCGCCTGGCCTGCAGATAGGCCGGAACCGCGGCCCAGGCCGCGCCGAAGAGCGCACCGCCCACCATCGCGGCAGGCAGCGCGAGCGTCCAGTGCGGCCAGGGCAGCGCGAGGCAGACCAACGCGACGCCGAGGCCCCCAAGCTGGGCCTGCCCCTCGCCGCCGATGTTGAACAGGCTCGCGTGGAAGGCCACGGTCACGGCAAGGCCGGTGAACATGAACGAGGTCGCATAGTAGAGCGTATAGCCCCAGCCATAGGCCGAGCCGACCGCGCCGGTCCAGACGACGGTCCAGGCCTCGAGCGGCGACTGACCGATGGCCAGGATCACGAGGGCCGAAAAGAAGCCCGCAAGGATCAGGCTGATCAGCGGCACGAGGGCGAGGTCGGCCCATCTCGGCATGCGATCCATGGGCTAGCTCCTTGCTCGAACGCGGGTGGGCGCGGTGCTTTGCTGCCGCCGAAGGCGGCGCGCGGCGCGGAAGGGGCGAGGGTTGCAGCCGGTCATGCCGCACGGTCCTGTTTCAGGTCGGCTTCCATGCACAGGTCTATGCCTGCCGCCGCGCCGGGAAAGTCGTCAGAGAGAGGCACCTCGCGGAAGCCCGCTTTGCGGTAGATCGCCTGGGCCGCGTGCATCGTCTTGTGCGTCCACAAAAGCCCGCGGCGATGCCCCGCCGCGCTAGCGGCAGACAAGAGCTTGTCGAGCATCCGCCCGCCGATGCCGTGGCCACGGGCCGCCGGCGTCACGAACATGCGCTTGATTTCCATCGTCGATCCGCCGCGGTCAAAAAAAGCGACACAGCCTGCCGGCTGGCCGTTCAGTCTGGCCAGCACCAGACCCCCGCCAGGCGGGCCGTAGCGCCCCGGCAAACCGGCGAGTTCGGTTTCGAGTCCCTCAAAGACGGCCGGGTTGTCGTCCTTCGCGATCTCGGCCATGGCCCAGCGAACGTAGGCGCGCACAAGGTCGCGGACGGCGTCAAGGTCTTGCGGCGTATCGGCCTGCGACAGGGTGATCATCGGGATGCCCCGGTGGCCGGTCGCCGCGCCGGGATGGGCAGGCCGGTGCGGCTCACGACGCCACCCCTGCCATCAACAGCCCCAGTTCGCGCGCATTGGTCGTTTCCGGGTCGCGCTCGCCCATGATGCGGCCGTCGAACATCACCGCGATCCGGTCGGCGAGCGACAGGATCTCGTCAAGCTCGACGCTGACCAGCAGGATCGCCTTGCCCGCGTCGCGCAGCGCCACGATCTGCTTGTGGATGAACTCGATCGCGCCGATGTCGACGCCGCGCGTGGGCTGGCCCACCAGCAGCAGGTCGGGGTTCCGCTCGATTTCCCGGGCGACGACGATCTTCTGCTGGTTTCCGCCCGAAAAATTCTTGGCCGGCAGCGTCGGGATCGGCGGGCGCACGTCGAAGCGCGCCATCTTGTCCTCGGTGTCCTTCAGAAGCGCCGCGTTGTCCATGAACAGGCGGCTCTTCTGGTACTTCGGGTCGTTGTGATAGCCGAAGGCCACGTTTTCCCAGGCCATGAAGTCCATGATCAGGCCAAGGCGCTGGCGGTCCTCGGGCACATGGGCGATGCCCGCCCCCCGGCGTGACTGGCCGTCCGAGTGCTTGCCGGTCAGGTCAAGCTCGACCCCGTTGACCCTGATGCTGCCGGTCCCCTTGCCGAAACCGCCCAGCACCTCGAGCAGTTCCGACTGCCCGTTGCCTGCAACGCCCGCGATGCCCAGGATCTCGCCCGCGCGGATCGTCAGGTCGATGCCTTTCAGCCGCTCGACCCCGTCGTCGTCCTTGACCCGCAGGCCCTTGACCTCAAGCACCGTCTTGCCCGGCGTGGCGGGCTTCTTTTCGACCTCGAGCAGGACCTTGCGGCCCACCATCAGCTCGGCCAGTTCCTCGGGCGAGGTCTCGGATGTCTTGACCGTTGCCGTCATCTCGCCGCGCCGCATGACGCTGACGGTGTCGGTGATCTCCATGATCTCGCGCAGCTTGTGGGTGATCAGGATGATCGTCTTGCCCTGATCGCGCAGCCCCGCGAGGATGCGGAACAGGTGGTCGGCCTCGTCGGGGGTCAGCACGCCCGTGGGCTCGTCCAGGATCAGGATGTCGGCGTGGCGGTACAGCGCCTTGAGGATTTCCACGCGCTGCTGGTGGCCGACCGAAAGCTCTTCGATCACCTCGTCGGGATCGACGTCGAGTTCATATTCGCGCGCCAGGTCGCCCAGCACCTTGCGCGCCTTGGCCAGCGACGGGCGCAGCAGCGCGCCGTCTTCGGCGCCAAGGATGATGTTTTCCAGGACCGAGAAATTCTGCACCAGCTTGAAATGCTGGAAGACCATCCCGATGCCGGCGCGGATCGCGGCCTGGCTGTCGTGGATGACGGTGGGCTTGCCGTTGATCAGGATCTCGCCCGAATCCGCGCGGTAGAAGCCGTAGAGGATCGACATGAGGGTCGATTTGCCCGCGCCGTTCTCGCCGATGATCCCGTGGATCGTGCCGGGCATCACGCTGATCGCGATGTTCTTGTTGGCCTGGACCGGTCCGAAGGCCTTCGAGATGCCGCGCAGCTCGATCGCGGGCACCGATGTGGTTGGGGCGGCATCGGAATGCCGCCCCGTGGTCCCCTGTGGGGTCATCTCAGAACGTCAGCGCCGGGCAGGTTTCGTCCGACATGTAGTCGTGGACCTTGAGCTCGCCCGAGACGATCTTGGCCTTGGCGTCGTCCACTGCGGCCTTCATCTCGGCGCTGACCAGCGGCGCGTTGTTGTCGTCGAGCGCATAGTCGATGCCGCCCGCGGCCACGTCCATCACGCTGAAGCCGGTGGCCAGGTCCGGGCCGGCCTTGAAGGCCTCGTAGACCGCGTTGTCGACGCGCTTGAGCATCGAGGTCAGGACCTTGCCCGGGTGCAGGTAGTTCTGGTTGCTGTCCACGCCGATCGACAGGATCCCCTCGTCGGCCGCGGCCTGCAGCACGCCGATGCCCGTGCCGCCCGCGGCGGCATAGATCACGTCGGCGCCCTGCGACTTCTGCGCCTTGGCCAGTTCCGCGCCCTTCACCGGGTCGTTCCAGGCGGCGGGGGTGGTGCCGGTCATGTTCGCGACAACCGTCGCGTCCGCGTTCACCGCCTTGACACCCTGCGCATAGCCGCAGGCGAACTTGCGGATCAGCGGGATGTCCATGCCGCCGACGAAGCCGACGGTGCCGGTCTTCGAGGCCATGGCGGCCATCATGCCGACAAGGTAGCTGCCCTGCTCTTCGGTGAAGACGACCGATTTCACGTTCGGCTGGTCAACCACCATGTCGATGATCGCGAACTTGGTGTCGGGGAAGTCCGGCGCCACGGTGTTCAGCACGTCGCCGAAGGCAAAGCCCGTCATCACGACCGGGTTGGCACCGGCTTCGGCCAGGCGGCGCAGCGCCTGTTCGCGCTGGGCTTCCGACTGCATCTCCAGTTCCTTGAAGGTGCCGCCGGTCTCGTCGGCCCACTTCTTGGCGCCGTTGAAGGCGGCTTCGTTGAAGGATTTGTCGAACTTGCCGCCGAGGTCATAGATGATCGCGGGGTCGGCTGCGGCAACGCCGGTGGTCAGCGCCAGCGTCGCGGCGGCGCCGAGGAATTTCGTCATAATGGTCATAGGGTCAACTCCCGGTCTGGTTATGTGGCACCCAACTTGGGCCCGCCCGCGACGGGCGCGGGACGATCTCTTGCGGATCGAGGGCGATTAGGGCGGAGTCGCCCCGAAGCGTCAACATGAATCTGTGACCACGCCCGCGCAGATTTGACCTTTTGGTCAGATCACGACCGGATCACGTGGCGTCAGCCGTCAAATCGGGCAGGTCAGGACCAGGGCGTCGAGGGCCGGACGGCCCGGCGCGGTGAAATAGCCGCGCCGCCTGTCTGCCTGCCGGAACCCCGCGCCAAGGTAGAGCGCGATGGCCGCCAGGTTGTCGGCGGCCACCTCGAGAAAGGCGCTGTCCGCGCCGCGCGCGCGGGCCTCGGACAGGAAATCGGCGACCAGCGCACGCCCGCTGCCCTGCCGCCGCGCCTGTGGGGCGACCGCCAGCGTCAGGATCTCGGCCTCGCCCGCGACAGCGCGGCCCAGAAGGAAGCCGTCGCCCTGCGTCAGCAGAAACACCCCGGGCGCAGACAGAAGCGCCGCAAACTCGCCCGCGTCCCAGGGGCGCGGCACGGTGAAGCAGGCGGCATGCAGCCGCGCCAGCGCCCCGGGCGTCACGGCAGGATCACCGGCGGCGGGTCGGACGGCAGCGCCGCATCGGCAGGCCGCAGGTAAAGCGGCGCGGGGCGCGGCTGCGGGCTGCCGGCGCGGGCGGCCGCGATCAGCGCAAGGGCCACCGGCAGGTCATGCCGGGGCCGGGCGACCGGGCCGCCCGTGTGCGCGGCCAGATCGGGGGCAAGGTCGCCGATGACGGTTGCACCTTGCGCGCCGGGGGCGGGGTCGATCGCCTGAAACAGGCCGGGGGCATGGGGCCCGTGCCCGTCGAAGCGCTGGCGGTAGACCTGCCCGCGCCGGGCATCAAGCTGCACGACCGCCGGCCCCACGGCCCCGAAGGCCAAGGCCTCCAGCGTGGACACCCCGATGGCCGGGATCTTCAGCGCCAGCGCAAGACCGCGCGCCGCCGCGACCGAGATGCGCACCCCAGTGAAGTTGCCCGGCCCGATGCCGACGCCGATCGCGGCAAGCCCGGCCCAGCCGGTTCCGGCTTCGGCCAGAACCTCGGCCAGCATCGGCATCAGGCGTTCGGCCTGCCCCTTCTCCATCGGCTCGGTCCGGGCTGCCAGAACCCTGCCGCCCGAAACGACGGCGGCCGCGCAATGCGCGGCCGATGTGTCGAAGCCAAGGACCAGCGGATCGGCCAAGGCGGGATCAGGCCGCGACGGGCCGCACCTCGGTCACTTCGGGGATGTAGTGGCGCAGCAGGTTCTCGATCCCCATCTTCAGGGTCAGGGTCGAGGACGGGCAGCCCGCGCAGGCCCCCTGCATGTGCAGGTAGACCACGCCGCGGTCGAAGCCGTGGAAGGTGATGTCGCCGCCGTCCTGCGCCACGGCAGGGCGGACGCGGGTATCGAGCAGGTCCTTGATCTGCTTCACGATGTCGGCGTCCTCGCCGTCATGCGTGCGGTGCCCGCCGCCGGTCGCGCCCTCGCCCTCGATGGCGGGCGCGCCCGACTGGAAATGCTCCATCACCGCACCCAGGATGGCGGGCTTGAGATGTTCCCAGAGCGTGCCTTCGGCCTTGGTCACGGTCACGAAATCATTGCCGAGGAACACCCCCGTCACGCCGTCGGTCGCGAAGATGCGGCGCGCGAGCGGCGACTTGGCCGCGGCCTCGGCAGTCGGGAAATCCGCCGTGCCCATGTCGAGCACGGTCTGTCCCGGCAGGAATTTCAGCGTGGCGGGGTTCGGCGTGGATTCGGTCTGGATGAACATGGCGCGTTCCTTACTGTTCTCGTCGGATATGCGCCTCGCCCGCCGCTGTGTCAAGGATTGGAACGGTTCTAAGGTGGGGTGGCCTCACCAGTCTTCGATCCGGCGCCAGCCCCGGTCGGGCGCAGCACCGCCGCCGAAGCCAAAGACGCAACCCCCGCCGGCCGGCTGGTCATGCCTGCGGTCGATTGCGACCCCTGCCAGATGGCACCAGAGCAGGGTTCCGACCGCGCCGTGCCCGACGAACAGGACCGGTCCACTGGTTCCACGCAGGATCTGTGCAACGGCGTTCACGATGCGCCCCTGCGCCGCGGCGGCGCTTTCCCAGCCGCCGACCGAAGCCTCGGGGGATGCAAAGAAGGCATCTGCCATCGCCTCGAATTCGGCGGGCGGCAGGTAGCCGGTCGAGGTCCGGTCATTTTCGCCCATGTCGGCCCGAACCGTGACCGGAAGGGACAGCGCACGGGCCAGGATACCTGCGGTCTCGACCGCCTTGCGCTCGGCGCTGCTTGCGATACGTGTCACGGCAGGTACCCGCCCGCAAGCCGCAAGGGCCTCAAGCCGAAGCCGCCCGCGCGCACTCAGCCCCCAGTCCGTGACCGGGCGCTGCGGGTCGATCTCGACCTCGGCGTGGCTCAGATACCAGTGCCGCGCTGTCTCCATGCCAGGTCCCTGTCGTTCGGGTCGGACGCTGTGCCGATGGCCATGTCGTCCCGGCCTGCATAGGCATACATGGTCCGCAGCACGTCAAGCGCGCGGGCCGCGGGCGCGGCGGGCGGGTCGGTCCTCGGGTCTGTGACGGCGGATTTCGGGCTTGCCATGTTCAATCTCCATGGTGCCTCCCTCGGGCCAAGGATGATCCGATGGTGTCGCCGCGACAAGAGCCGCATCGGGAAACCCTGCCATGCGCCAGGGGCACAGGTTAACAATTCCCGAATCCGGCCCTGCAACCTGTTGAAAGGAATGGGCGGCCTGGGTGTCCCACGGTGGGACAGCCTATCCCGTGCCCCTCAGGTGATGCTTTCCAGCCTCTCCTTGGAAATCTCGCCCGGCACGATGGTGACCGGGATGGGCAGGCTGCCCGCCTGCCGGGTCATCGCGGTGACCAGCGGCCCCGGCCCGCTCTTGTCGGTGCCCGCGCCAAGGACCAGAACCCCGATCTCGGGGTCGTCCGAGACCAGCTTCAGGATCTCCTTCACCGGCTCGCCTTCGCGGATCACGAGTTCCGGGTTCACCCCCTGCCGGTCGCGCATCCACTTGGCGAAGACCTCGAAATGCGCCTCGATCCGTTCGCGCGCCTCGGCCCGCATGATGTCGGCCACGCCGATCAGGCCCTGGAACTCCTCGGGCGGGATGACCGACAGGATCGTGACCCCGCCCCCCGTATGCCCCGCCCGAAGCGCGGCGAACCGCATCGCATTCAGGCATTCCCGACTGTCGTCCAGGACGACGAGAAACTTCCGCATGTTCTAACCCGGTGGTGGACCGGCCCCGATCATGGCGGTTCGGACGGCCCGGCGCAACCGCTCAGCGCCGACGCCGCGCGGGAGGGGGGTGGCGCAGGGGCGCGACGACCCAGCGCAAGAGTAGTCCGAGCAGCCCCGCCAGCTGTGCCGCCGCCACGGCCAGCAATCCGAAGGCCGCAAGCGTCAGTCCTGCGACCCGGTCCACGATCCGCAGGGCGCGGGCCTTGCCCAGCACCTCGACCGCGCGGCGGGTATCGGGCCCCGTCGCCTCGGCCAGCCGCGACAGGCGCGTCAGGTCGGCGGGCGTGTCGGCCAGCCGCAGCAGGCTCAGCGCCTCGGCCGAAGAGGTCGCCCCGCGCAGCCGGCCGAAGTCGGTGGCCAGAGCCACAACCTCGTCGGTCGCGCCGCTGGTCGCGGCGCGCTCGACCGCGCGCGCCAGCCCGGGTGTCAGGGCGTCCATCCGCCGCGCGACCCGCAGCACCGTCGCCCCGACCTTGACCGTCGCGCTGCTGCCTGCGGTAGCGACGGTGGCAACGGTCGCGGTCAGGCCTACGGCGGCAAGCGCGGCCTCGACCCGGTCCACCGGTTCCTCGGTCACCGCCGCGACCCCCGCGCGCCCGAGCGCGGCCACATCGCCCGCCGGGCTGAGCTCGAAGGGCAGCGCGCAGGCCCCGATCATGCCCAGCGACGGGCAGGACCCTATGTCGACCGCGCAACTGCCGCAGGCCGTCAGCGTTGCAAGCAGGCCCTCTGCCTCGGCCTCGCGCGCGGCAAGCGTTTCCGCAAGCTCCGGCGGCAGCGCGATGCCGCGATCGGCCGCAAGGTCTGCCAGAAGCCGCGCGCGGTCGAGGTCTTCTGCGGCCAGCGCCGCCTCCATCCGCAGGGCAAGCCATTCTGCCGTCACCTCGCGCGCGACGATCCGTTCGACGCTCAGCCGGATCTCGTCGGCGCTGCGGGCGATGACCGGGGCGGCGAAAGGGTTCTGAGACAGCGTCCAGCCAGTCGCGGCAAGGGTCGCCGCGATCCAGAGGGTCGAGATCCGGCGGGCGGTCCGGTGGATCATGGTTGCGCTCTCCTGACCGGGCGAGAGTGCTGCGGGACAGGCGAGGGCGCAAGGGGCAGGGCCGCAGGGATCATGCAGCGCGGCGGCGGCGGTCAAGACTCTGCTAACCTTGGGTCGCTAGTCAGGCAGCGGCACAGGAACCCAGGACCGAGGCGCAGGACCATGCCGAAGCCCGCGGATGCACCCCAGCGCAAGGCCCGCGCCTTCGACCTCGCCCTGCTTGGCCTTCTCGCCTTGCCCGCCGCGCTGGTCGCGGCGGTTGTGGCGGTGGTGCTGCTGCTGACCCAGGGCAGGCCGCTGCTTTACGGCTCGGAACGCATGGCAGGCCCGGACCGGGGGTTCACCCTCTGGAAGTTCCGCAGCATGGCCCCCGGCGGCGGGCCCGAGGTCACGGGCGGCCATTCGGTGGCACGGGTGACCGGGCCGGGGCGTTTCCTGCGGCGGACGCATCTGGATGAGCTGCCGCAGCTGTGGAACATCCTGCGGGGCGA
>JBJOQI010000130.1:0-12881 GCA_046050045.1 Pseudomonadota bacterium
ACCGAGATTGCGGTCGAAACCACGCCAAACCGTATCCTGCCCGGCCCGCCCTGGCCGCACCACGATACCGAGGGGCTCTGGTCCTTCATCCTCGACGGGCTCGCGCGGCTGCACGGGGCGCACCGGATCGACGCCATTTCCGTGACCACGCATGGGGCCTCGGCGGTGCTGGTGGCGGCGGACGGGTCACTCGCTGCGCCGCATCTGGACTATGAACATACCGGCCCCGACAGCGTGGCCGGGGACTACGACGCGATCCGCCCGCCGTTTTCCGAAACCGGAAGCCCCCGCCTGCCGATGGGCCTGAACGTGGGCGCGCAACTGCACTGGGAGTTCCGGGCCGACCCCGGCCTGCGCGACCGCACGCGCTGGGTGATGACCGTGCCGCAATACTGGGGGTTCCGGCTGACCGGCGTGGCCTCGACCGATGTGACCTCGCTCGGCTGCCACACCGATCTGTGGAACCCCGTCGCGCGGGACTTTTCGTCGCTGCTGGGCCGGCTGGGCCTGAGCGACCGCATTGCGCCGCCGCGCCTGCCGGCCGACCGGCTGGGGCCGATCCTGCCCGAGGTTGCGCGCCGCACCGGGTTGGCGGCAGAGACGCCGGTGACCTGCGGCATCCACGATTCCAATGCCTCGCTCTTGCCGCACCTCTTGGCGCGGCGACCGCCGTTCTCGGTCGTCTCGACCGGAACTTGGGTCATCACCCTGTCGGTCGGGGGGCGGCCCGTGACGCTCGACCCCGCGCGGGACACGCTGTTCAACGTGAACGCGCTGGGCGACCCCGTTGCATCGGCACGCTTCATGGGGGGGCGTGAATACGATCTGGTCATGGCGGGCCGCACCGCGCGCGCGACGGCGGACGACGTGGCGGCGGTCGTCGCGGGCGGCGTCATGCTTCTGCCCGCGGTCGAGCCTCGGTCCGGACCGTTCCAGGGCCGCGCCGCGCGCTGGACGGTGGACGAGGCGCGCCTGACCGATGGCCAGCGCGAGGCGGCGCTGTCGCTCTACCTGGCGATGATGACCGCGGAGTGCCTTGCAGTTACGGGGGCCGATGGCCCGATCATCGTCGAGGGCCCCTTCACCCGCAACGCGGCCTATCGCGCGATGCTGGCCGCGGCGACCGGGCGGCCCGTCACTGTCAGCGCCTCGGCCACCGGCACCAGCATCGGGGCAGCACTGCTCTATGACATGACGGCCCCGGCGGAAACCGATCCACCCGTCACGTCACCTGATCCGGCACTCTCGGCCTATGCAGTCCGCTGGCGGCAGCTTGTCTGATAGGCCAGGGGGCGCGACAGGCCAACGGGCCGCGCCCCCGCCATTCGTTGGTCCAGGTCAGGCTTCGACCTTGTAGCCTGCCAGTGCCATGATGCGGTGCAACTCCTTGTTGCCCTTCGTCGACCATTCCAGCGGCGGGGCCTTCTTCGGGTCCTGTTCGGCCTCGACGACGAACCAGCCCTGATAGCCGTGGCCCGCGAGCCGCTTCACGATCGCCTCGAAATCGAGGCTTCCGTCGCCGGGAACGGTAAAGGCACCCTTCCAGACCGCGTCGAGGAAGCTTTCCTTCGTCCAGTCGAGCGCCTTGATCACGTCCATCCGCACGTCCTTGGTGTGGACATGGCTGATCCGCTTGTGGTGTTTGTCGATCACCCGCAGAACATCACCGCCCGCGAAAGCGAGGTGCCCGGCGTCATAGAGTAGCGGAATGCCTTCGCCCGAATGCGCCATGAAGGCGTCGATCTCGTCCTCGAACTGGACGACGGCGCCCATGTGGTGGTGGTAGGACAGAGGCATCCCCTGCTCGGCGCACCATTCGCCGAAGGCAGTCATGTTGCGGGCATAGGTCTTCATTTCGTCGTCGCCCAGCCTGCGCTTCTGCGACAGGGGCGTGGCGCGGTTCCCCTGGATCGAGCTTGCGACCTCGCCATAGACGATGCAGGGGGCCTTGGCCGCGATGAACAGGTCCATCTGCGCGCGGATGCGGTCCTTGTTCTCCTCGATGTCGCCGTCGAGGATCGTGCCCGAGAACCAGCCACCGCAGACGCTGACGCCGTGTTTCGACAGGATCGGCCCAAGCTCGGCATAATCCATCGGAAAGCGGCGACCGGTCTCGCAGCCGGTATAGCCCGACGCCGCGACCTGGCGCAGGCATTCGTCGAGGCTGACGTCATCGGACAGTTCGATCAGGTCGTCGTTCCACCAGCAGATCGGTGAAATTCCAAGTTTGGCAGTCAGCACGGCTCGGTCTCCTTGTGCACGGTCGGAGGTCTGCCCGGACGAGTCCGGGGCAGGAAAATCTCTTGCACTGCCGCTAGCGTGACAATTCGATTTGGACAAGTCATGGAATGAAAATTCTATGGTCCCTTGGCATGGAACTGACGAAACTTCGGCAAGTCGATAGCCCCTGACAGCCGGAAATCCTGCGGCAGGGTCAAGACGCGTATCAATCCTTTGACAAGACCGTGATCGTTTCGCGACCGTCAACGTGGCTGCCAATTCTGTGTTGCAGATCGCCCGGACCTAAACCTTAATTACAACTTGGGTGTGAAGGGTCGCCTTGGGTGCGACCGTCAATCGTTGGAGGTGGAATTGCTGAAAGGTTTTGCCCGCGCAGCAGCGCTTGTCGCTTCGCTGATCATCGCGATGCCAGCGGCCGCACAGGACCGCGAGGCCGACGCACAAGCCGTCGTCGCAATCTGGTACAAGCTCATGCTCGAACTTGTGCGCCATACACCGACCTATACGCCACCGGTCGCCGCGCGCACCTTCGGCTATGTCGGTGTGACTGCCTATGAAAGTGTGGCCTCGGGCGACGAGAACATGACTTCGCTTGCCGGTCAACTGAACGGGTTCGAGGCGGTTCCCGCCCGTGACACCGCCCAGACCTACGACGACGCGGTGATCCTTCAGGCGTCTCTGTCGACCGTCGTGGGTGAGCTGTTCTTCAACACCGGCCCGACCGGACAGCGCGCCCTGGAAGCCATCACGACCAAGTACAACGAACGTGTCGCCGAAGGTGTCGACGCTGACGTCGCCGAACGTTCGCGCGCCTATGGCGAGGCCGTTGCTGCCCATATCATGGCCTGGTCCTCGACCGACGGTGGTGCCGTGATCGAGAACCTCGGCTTCCCGGAAAGCCACACGGTTTCAACCAAACCGGGGGCCTGGGTGCCGACCAACCTGATCGTGCTGCAGCAAAAGCCGCTGCTGCCGAACTGGGGCTCGAACCGTCCCTTTGCCATGCCGATCGGCTCGGCCTGCCCGCTGCCGGCCCCGACGGAATACAGCGAGGACCCGAACTCGGCCTTCTATGCCGAAGCGCTCGAGGTCGCCAACACCGTCAAGAACCTGACGCCCGAGCAGGAACTGATCGCGCGCTTCTGGTCCGACGACGCCATGCTGTCGAACACCCCGCCCGGACACTGGATCGCCATTGCCAACCAGATCATCGAGGCCGACAAGATCGACCTGCAGCGTTCGGTCGATGTCCTTGCTCGCCTTGGCATCGCGGTCGCGGACGGCTTCATCGGCTGCTGGCACGAAAAGTATCGTCATGACCTGCTGCGTCCGCTCACCTACATCAACAAGCACATCGACCCGAAATGGAAAGCGCTGCTGATCACGCCGCCCTTCCCGGAATACCCCTCGGGTCACTCGACCCAATCGGGTGCCGCGGCGACCGTTCTGACCGCTGTTCTGGGGGATAACTACGCGTTCGAGGACTTCTCGCAGATGCCCGACGGCTTCCCCTCGCGCAAGTTCACCAGCTTCTGGAATGCAGCAGACGAAGCCGGCATCTCGCGCCTCTACGGCGGCATCCACTTCATGCCGGCGATCAAGCTTGGCCTGGAACAGGGTCGCTGCATCGGCGAATACGCCGCCAACCTGAAGACCTTCAAATCATGAAAACCTCATACCTCGCCCTGATCGTTGCGGCCGGCCCTGCCCTTGCGCAGACCGCGCCCGACCCTGCGGTCCCGTCCTTCGCAGACGAAACGGCCGCATCCGGCCTTGTCCACAAGTTCGCGGGCGGATGGCAATACATGGTCGGAGGCGGCATCGCCGCCTTTGACTGCAACGCGGATCGCCTGCCCGAACTGTACTTTGCGGGCGGACGTGACCCCTCGACCTTCTTCCTGAACAAAAGCGCCCCGGGCAGCGCCCTCGCCTTCGAACCCACCAAGAACGGGCTCGACTTCGACGCCGTCAACGGGGCCTACCCGCTCGACTTCGACGGCGACGGCATCACCGATCTGGCGGTGCTGCGGGTCGGCGAGGACTATCTGATGCGTGGCAAAGGCGACTGCAGCTTTGAACGCGCGAACGAGGCCTGGGGTTTCAACGGGCTTGACCTGTGGTCCACAGCCTATTCGGCGACCTGGGAAAAGGGCGCGACCTGGCCGACGATCGCGATCGGCACCTACGTCGACCGCACCAAGGAAGATTTCCCCTGGGGCAGCTGCACCGACAACTACCTCTACCGGCCCGACGCTGCGGGCAAGGCCTTCGCGCCGCCCTATACCCTCAAGCCTGCTTTCTGCACCCTGTCCGTCCTCTTCACCGACTGGAACCGTTCGGGCACCCCGTCGCTGCGGGTCTCGAACGACCGCGAGTACTACAAGGGCGGCACCGAGCAGATGTGGCACGTCGAGGCGGGGCAGGACCCGCGTCTCTATACAAAGGACGAAGGCTGGCAGACGCTGAAGATCTGGGGCATGGGCATCACCAGCCGCGACGTGACCAATGACGGCTACCCGGAATACTTCCTGACTTCGATGGCCGACAACAAGCTGCAGACCATCGCCAACCCGCCTGCGGACGGCAAGGTTGCGGCCACCTTTGCCGACGTCGCCTTCAAGAAGGGCGTCATCGCGCAGCGTCCCTATGTGGGCGGCGACATCCGCCCCTCGACCGCCTGGCACCCGGCCTTCGAGGACGTCAACAACGACGGACTTGCAGACCTCTTCATCGCCAAGGGCAACGTCGCCCGGATGCCGGACTTCGCCAATGCCGACCCGAACAACCTGCTGCTGCAGCGCGCGGACGGCACCTTCCTCGAGGCCGGCCACACCGCGGGCGTCGCCAGCATGAGAACGGCCCGCGGCGCTGCGGTCGTCGACATGAACCGCGACGGCTGGGTCGACATCGCGGTGAACAACCGCAACGAGCCCGCCGAAATCTGGCGCAACCTCGGTGCCGGCGAAGCCTCGTGGATCCAGATCATCCCGGCGCAGGACGAGGCCAACCGGGACGCCATCGGTGCCTGGGTCGAAGTGAAGATCGGCGACGCCGTCCAGCGGCGCGAGCACTATTCGGGCGGCGGCCATGTCGGCGGTGCGCTTGTGCCGCTGCACTTCGGCGTCGGTGCGGCCTCGACGGTCGAGGTCCGGGTGCAGTGGCCCGATGGCTCCACCTCGGACTGGACCAGCCTTGCATCGAATTCGACCTGGCGCATCCTCAAGGGGTCTGCCCCTGAAGTTGCAGATTGAGCCTTCGGCAGCCGGTCTTTCCAACCGGCTGTCGTGCTGACGCCGCACAACCGGAAAGGGCACGCCGCTGGCGTGCCCGCTTCGTTTTCGGGCAAATTGGCCCTTCTTGGTTTCGCAATGGGCGACAGTCCGGCAGGTGTCGCCCGGACAGTTGAGTGTTCCGGCGAGGATCGGGAACGACTCATTGGCAAGACCATCCCTAAACCTTAATTCTAGTTCCGGGTTTTGGCGCTGCGCATTTCCCGCAGCAATGTGGTGTTGGAGTTGGATATGAGAACCTTCCTGTTCGGCGGGGCCATCGTCTTTGCATCGGCCGCCTTGGCCGAAGACCCGACCCCCTTCATTCCGAAGTTCGCCGAAGAAACCGCGGCCTCGGGCCTGAGCCACAAGTTCGCCGGCGGCTGGCAGTACATTTCGGGCGGCGGCGTCGCGGTCTTTGACTGCAACGGCGACGACATGCCCGAGGTCTTCATGGCCGGCGGGCGCGATGCGTCCTCGTTCTTCCTGAACAAGAGCGCGCCGGGCGGCGCGCTCGCCTTCGAAAAGGTCGAGGGGGCCTTCGCGCTTGATGCCATCCTTGGCGCCTATCCGATCGACGTCGACAGCGACGGCATCCTTGACCTTGCGGTGATGCGGGTGGGCGAGGATCAGGTCTATCGCGGCAAGGGCGACTGCGCCTTCGAACAGGTGAACGAAGCCTGGGGTTTCCAGGGTCTCGACCTGTGGTCCACGGCCTTTTCGGCCACCTGGGAAGACGGGCTGACCTGGCCGACCTTCGCCGTCGGCACCTTCATCGACCGCGCCATGGAAGACATGCCCTGGGGCCATTGCACCAAGAACCAGCTCTACCGCCCGAACGCCGAGGGCAACGCCTTTGCGCCGCCCACAACGCTGGAACCCAGCTTCTGCGCGCAGTCGATCCTCTTCACCGACTGGAACCGGTCGGGCACGCCCTCGCTCCGCATCTCGAACGACCGCGAATACTACAAGGGCGGCACCGAGCAGATGTGGCACGTCGAACCGGGCAAGGAGCCGCGGATCTATACCAAGGAAGAAGGCTGGCAGACCCTGAAGATCTGGGGCATGGGCATCGCCAGCCGCGATGTCACGAACGATCTTCTGCCCGACTACTACCTGACTTCGATGGCCGACAACAAACTGCAGGTCGTGGCCGAGCCGCCGCAGGACGGCAAGGTGATGCCGCGCTTCGCTGACGTTGCGCTCAAGACCGGTGTGGTGGCGCAGCGCCCCTATGTCGGCGGCGACATCCGCCCCTCGACCGCCTGGCACGCCCAGTTCGAGGACGTGAACAACGACGGCCTGGCCGACCTTTTCGTGGCCAAGGGCAATGTCGCCAAGCTGCCCGACTTTGCCAACAACGACCCGAACAACCTGCTGCTGCAAAAGCCCGACGGCACCTTTGTCGAAGTCGGCGACAAGGCGGGCGTTGCCAGCATGATGACGGCGCGCGGCGGTGCGGTCGAGGACCTGAACGCGGATGGCTGGCTCGACATCATCGTCAACAACCGCAACATGCCTGCCGAAGTCTGGCGCAACCTTGGCGGAGCCGAACACAACTGGATCAAGGTAAGACCGCGCCAGGACGGAACCAACCTTGATGCCATCGGCGCCTGGGTCGAGGTGCGCAGCGAGGGCAGCTTTCAGACCCGCGAACGTTTCCTCGGCGGTGGCCACAACGGCGGCCCGATGGTTCCCCTCCACTTCGGAACCGGCGCGGCCACGGCGGTCGAGGTCAACGTGATCTGGCCGGACGATACCGAGACGGGCTGGACGAAACTTGACGTCAACAGGACCTGGACCATCACCAAGGCCGCGACGGGCCCGCTGATCGACTAGGGCGTCGGCCTACCGCAGCGCACCCTCTGGCGTGAAGTGCCGGGGGTACAGCGCTGCGGCCCCGGTCCAGACGGTCGCCAGCGCCTCGGCGACGGAATAGCTGGTCGACATCGTCATCATGTCGAGCCAGACGCCCTCGACCGACACACGCAACAGCCGGGCCGCACGCGAGGGCAGGATGGCATAACCATGCTGGTCGTTCATCGACCGGCACAGGTCTTCCAGCGTGTCGATGTAGAATGAATCGTTCGATCCGCAGTGTTCGCGATACATCGGCTTGCACTGCGCTTCGCCCCAGAACGAACACCAGGCCGACAGGCGGTCGGGGGTGCAGATGCCGGGGTTGAAGTCAGCCGCAAGCATCGCCGCGATCTTCAGATGCGTCGCCTGCGGCGCGCCTGCCAGCGCATCAGACCAGTTCTTGCGATATTCCTCGGCCAGATAGTCGAGCGTTGCGGCCAGCAGCTTTTCCTTGGTCTCGAAGTGGAAGTTCACCAGACCATGCGACAGGCCAGCGGTCTTGGCGACTTCGCCCATCGTCGTTCCGGCATAGCCGGACCGTGCCAGCGTCGTCACCGTGGCCTCGATCAGCTGCTGCCGCCGCTCCTCGCGGCTCTGCTTGCGCCGCGTCTCGGTGCGGGGGCCTTCGGTCAGGTCTTCGTCATCCGGCGGCATGTGACCTCGCGATCTTTCACCTGCCTGCAACTCATAGCGAAACGGCCGCTGCGGGAAAGCGCCATTTCCACTAGTCTCATTTTGATTGACAGTTCAATCAGAATTCTGCGACCGTCGGGCAAATCCCTCAGAGGTCCACATGAAACTTCCGCAGCGCAACCTGTCCAAGTCCAATGCCCAGTTCCAGCGCGCCGTGAAACGGCTGCCGCTCGGTGTCGCCTCGACCTTCCGGTACTGGGGCGACGACCGGACGATCTATGTTCATCACGGCAAGGGCGGACGTACCTGGGACATCGACGGCAACGCCTATGTCGATTATCGCCTCGGCTATGGTCCGGCGATCCTGGGTTACGCCGACGACCGGGTCGATGCGGCCGCGATGCGGGGCATGCAGGTCGGCGGCGTCTTCGCCCTTTCGACGGAACGCGAGTTGATCGTCGCGGACCGCATCGCAAAAATGGTCCCGGCGGCAGAGCTTGTCCGCTTCTCGAACTCCGGCACCGAGGCGGTGATGGCGGCCCTTCGCCTTGCGCGGGCCTATACCGGACGCGACAGCTATCTGCTGGTCGAGGGCGGCTACCACGGCCTTTTCGACGCGGCCATGTGGATGGCCAATGTCGAAAGCTGGGATTCCGGCTCGAACCTCGATCCCGAGGTGGTGTCCTACGGCAAGGGCATCCCCCGCACGATCAAGGACCTCGCCCATCTTGTTCCGATGAACGACTTCCAGCGGCTGGAGGACGTCTTCCGCCGCTACGGCGACACGATGGCGGCCATGCTGATCGAGCCGATCCAGGGCAATTGCTGCGGCATCACCGCCCAGGTCGAATATGTCCAACTGGCGCGGAGACTGTGCGACCAGTACGGCGTCCTTCTGATCATCGACGAGGTCAAGACCGGCTTCCGTGTCGGCAAGGGTGGCATCCAGGGGATCATGGGGGTGCGCCCCGACATCACGACCTTTGCCAAGGCGGTGGCCAACGGTTACCCCATCGCCCTTGTCGCCGGGCGCGAAGAGGTGATGCGCACCTTCCGCTATGGCGGTGCGTCGCACGGCGGCACCTACACGGCCCATTCGGTCAGCCTTGCCGCGGCCGAGGAATGCCTGCGGATCCTCGACGAAACCCCTGCCCTTGAAACCCTCGCCGGCTACGGCGACAGGCTGAAGACCGGGATCAGTAAGATTCTCGATGCCCGCAACATCGTGCATTCCTACACCGGCCATCCCTCGATGTTCGGCCTCTTCTTCGCCGAAAGCCCGCCCGACAACTACCGTGACTGGAAGAAGTCGGACTACAGCTTTTACGACCAGATGGCCCATTTCCTGCATGACCTCGGCGTCATCTGCGAGCCCGACTCGCGCGAGCCCTGGTTCATGTGCGAGGCCCACGGCCTCGACGAGACCTGCCTCACCGACACGCTGCGTGCCGTCGAGACTGCCGTCGACCTGACGCTTGAAACCCTCGAGCGGACCGACGGTTTCAAAGACGCCATCGGGGGCTGAAACGGGAATGATCTACGATGCAGTCATTGTCGGCGCGGGCCACAACGGGCTGGTTTCGGCCTGCTACCTCGCCCGCGCCGGGCTGAAGGTCTGTGTCGTCGAGAAGAACGACTGGGTCGGCGGCGCTGCCGTCAGTCGCGAGCTGTTTCCAGGCTTCACCTATTCCAACTGCTCTTACGTCTCTTCGCTCTTCCGGCCCGAGATCATGCGCGATCTCGAACTGCCGAAACACGGCCTGCAGATCCTGCCTTACGAGGGCGGGGCCGTCTTTACCGAAGGCGGCGGCTATCTGGGCATGTTCCGCGATCACGACGCAAACCGTAGAGAGTTCGCGCGCCATTCGCCCCGCGACGCCGAGGCCTATGACCGCTACGCCCGCGACGTGCTGCGGCACTGCCGTTTCATCCGCCCGCTCCTCATGCGGACACCGCCCGATCCGGCGCGCTTCCGGCCGCGCGACTTGGCCGAGCTCGCCTGGCTGGGCAAACAGCTCTTCGGCCTGTCCGAAGCCGCGATGTACGACATGATCCGCTTCTGGACGATGTCGATCTCGGACTTCCTCGACGAATACTTCGAAACGCCGGTCATCAAGGCTTATCAGGCCGTCGCCGCCATCATCGGAACGGCGCTCGGTCCGATGTCGCCCGGCACGGCCTATGTGCTGCTGCATCACGCGATGGGCGATGTCGACGGCAACGTCGGGGCCTGGGGCTTTGCACGCGGCGGGATGGGGTCGATCACGCGCGCGCTCGCCTCGTCCCTGCGCGCAGCGGGCGGCGAGATCCGCGCAGGCTCCGGCGTGCAGGAAATCCTGGTGCGGAACGGCCGCGCGACCGGCGTCGTGCTTGAAAACGGCGACGAAATCCACGCCCGGCGTGTCGTGTCGAACATGGACGTCAAGCGCACTTTCCTGAAACATGTCGATGAAAACCAGCTTCCGGGCGACTTCCTGAAACGTGTCCGCGCCTTCAAGACCCGCGGATCGTCCGGCAAGCTCAACATCGCGCTTGACCGCGCGCCGCGCTTCACCGCCCTGCCCGAGGGCGCACCGAACCTGAAGGGCGATCTGCACTTCACCGACTCGATCGAGCGGATGGAACGTGCCTATGACGACTGGAAAGCCGGACATTTCTCGGCCGATCCGTTCCAGGACATGATGATCCCCACCATGATCGACCCGACGATGACACCGCCGGGCAAGCACTTCATGTCCTGCTTCGTGCAGTACGCACCGCCAAAAATCGAAGGGCACGATTGGACCGATGCCGACCGGGACGCCTTCGGCAAGACCTGCATCGACCAGATCGAACGCCATGCGCCGGGCTTCCGCGACAGCATCCTGCACGTCGAGGTGCGCACGCCCCGAGAGCTCGAGGCCGAGGTCGGCCTGACCGAAGGCAATATCTTCCAGGGCGAGCTGACCTTTGACCAGTTGCTCTTCAACCGGCCGGTTCCGGGCTATGCCCAGTACCGCAGCCCGATCCGTGACCTGTGGATGTGCGGATCCTCGACCCACCCCGGCGGCGGGGTGATGGGCGCGCCGGGTCGGAACGCCGCGGCTGAAATCCTGCGGGACATGCGCCTGCCCGCACGCGACATGAGTGACGCCTATGCAATCCTCTGACGTCATCGTCATCGGCGGCGGCACCAACGGCCTGGCCTGCGCCACCCGCCTTGCACAGGCAGGCCGGCGCGTGACCCTTCTGGAATCGCAGGCCGAAACCGGCGGCGGCGCACGCGGCTGGGAATTCTTCCCCGGCTTCCGCACGCCCGGCCTTGCGCATGTCCTGCACCTGCTGGACCGGCGCGTCGCGGCGGCGATGGACCTGCGGCGTCACGGGCTGGCCTATGCCGATGCCAACCTGTCAACGACCGCTCTTGGCGCGGATGGCCGCCATCTCGTGTTGCGCGGTCCCTTCGGCGCCGCCGTCGAAGGGGACCTGCCCGCCGCCGACCGCGCGTCTTGGGCAGAGTTGCGGGCGCGCCTGTTGCGCTTCGCCGCCACACTCGCGCCGTTCAAGGAAATCACGCCGCCAAGGCTCGCCAGTGGCAGTGGCGACCTGCGGCAGCTGGCGTGCCTTGGCCTCGCCATTCGCAGGCTCGGACGGGACGACTTCCGCGAGTTTCTGCGGCTCGCGCTCATCAACATCTGGGACGCGCTCGAGGACGAGTTGTCGGATGACCGTCTCAAGGGTTGCCTTGCCTTCGATGCGACACTCGGCTCGTGGCTCGGCCCGCGGTCGCCGAACTCGCTCATCCTGCTTCTCAACCGTCTTGCGGGCGAGGTCGCGGGCCGCCCCTCGGTCCTGTCCCTGCCGCAGGGCGGCATGCCGGCCGTCGCGGCGGCGATGACCGGCGCCGCAACCGCGGCCGGAGTGACGATCCTGACAAACGCGGCGGTCCGCCGGGTCGTCGTCGAAGACGGCGTGGCCAAGGGCGTGATCCTCGAAGATGGACGGGACCTGCGGGCCGCCTCTGTCGTCTCGGCCATGAACCCGGTCACCACGCTTGCCGGACTTGTCGGCCCCGACCACCTCGACACCGGATTGCTGATGCGCCTGCGCCACCAGAAGTCGCGCGGTGCTGCGGCCCGCCTGCACATCGCCTTGCGCGCGCTTCCCGACTTCCGCGGGGCCGATCCCGCGACCCGGATGGTGATCGCGCCGTCCGCCACCGCCGTCGATCAGGCCTTCAACGCGGTCAAGTACGGCGAGGTTCCCGCCAATCCGGTGATGGAAATCCTTGTGCCCTCGCTCACCTCCGACGGCCTCGCGCCGCCGGGTCAGCATGTGCTGTCGGCCATCGTGCAATTCGCGCCCCACGCCCCGAAGGCAGGGGCCGAGGCGGCGCGGGCCGCCTTGCTCGACCGCTGCCTGACCACCCTCGAAGCCCATGCGCCGGGCCTGCGCGACCTGATCCTCGGGGCCGAGCTTCTGTTGCCCGGCGACATCGAGGCGCGCTTCGGCTTTCCCGGCGGCAACTGGCACCATGGCGAGCTCAGCGTCGAGCAGATGTTCTTCCTTCGCCCGGTTCCCGGACTGGCCCGCTACCGCACCCCGGTCGATGGGCTTTGGCTCGCCTCGGCCGGCACCCACCCCGGCGGTGGAATTTCGGGCGCGGCGGGCTGGAACGCCGCCGGTCAGCTGCTGAAGGATGCCCGGTGATGCGAGTCGAACCCCTCACCCATTTCCGCACGCCGCTGCGCCAGACGGCCTTTCACCCCCGGACCTCTGCCCTGAACATCCGCAATGACTGGGGGGCCTGGGCAGGCTGCACCACGCCGCTGGTGCTCGACGACGAGGTGATGGAATACACCGCAATCCGCAACAGCGCTTCGGTCTACGACCTCTGCC
>JBJOQI010000131.1:0-5878 GCA_046050045.1 Pseudomonadota bacterium
GGCCGCCGCCCCCGCCGTGACCAGGACCCGGCGGCTTACCGCCCCTGACCCACCGCGCGGCCCGCGCCCTCGGGCATCGGTCCGGCATGGGCCGCCGCGATGGCGGCGATCTTCGCGCCCACGGCGGGCGAGGGTTCCACCGCCTTGCGGCTGGCGAGGTCGACATGGATCATCATGTGCTCGCCCGTGGCGACCAGTTCATCGCCCCGCCGCATCTCGTGCCAGAGGTGCATCTTCTTGCCCGCGCCGGCGAGGATGCGCGTGGTCACCGTGATGCGCTCGCCCGCGTGGGCCTCGCCCAGGTGGCGGATATGGGTTTCGGCGGTGAAGCAGCTTTTCCCCCGCGCGACCTCGGCCGCGTCGATGCCCACGATCTCCATCGTGCGGTCGGTCGCGTCGCCGAAGGCCTGAAGGTAGCGGCTTTCGGTCATGTGGCCGTTGTAGTCGGTCCAGTCGAGCGGCACCGACCGGTCCACCGTCACGAAGGGCGCGGCGGTGTCGGGCATGTCGCCCCGCATCCGCGCGTCCTGCTGCCGCAGCAGCGCCCCCGCCCCCCAGCCTGCGCCCTGCGGCCCGCCGACGCCCTTGAGCGACCGCATCATCGACACCAGGTTGCCGTCGCGGATCCGCTCGAGCTCGCGGATCGAATACATGCCGGACTGCGCGTCCGACTGCCCCGCGATGCGGTCGATCAGCTCGTCGGTCAGCTCGGGCACGTCCGTCAGCTTGGTCCAGGGCCAGGACAGGCAGGGCCCGAACTGCGCGATGAAATGGCGCATCCCCGCCTCGCCCCCCGCGACGCGGTAGGTCTCGAACAGGCCCATCTGTGCCCAGCGGATGCCGAAGCCGTAGCGGATGGCGTTGTCGATCTCTTCGGTCGTGGCGATGTCGTCCTTGATCAGCCACAGCGCCTCGCGCCAGACGGCCTCGAGGAAGCGGTCGGCGATGTGGGCGTCGATTTCCTTCTTGATGTGAAGGGGATACATGCCGATCGCCGTCAGCACCTCGCTTGCGCGCGCCACGATGGCGGGCGGGTTCGCGGCCGAGGGCACAAGTTCGGCCAGCGGCAAGAGGTAGACCGGGTTGAACGGATGCGCGACGAGGATGGTCGAGGGGTCCGTCGCCCCCTCCTGCAGCTCGCTCGGCTTGAAGCCCGAGGTCGACGAGCCGATGATCGCCCCCGGCGCCGCGGCCTGGATCTCGGCATAGACCTTGTGCTTGACGGGCAGGCGTTCGGGCACGGCCTCGACCACCCATTCCACCCCGGTCACCGCATCCGCGATGGTCGGGTGATGCGAGAGCCTCCCCTCGGGCGGCAGGCCCGCATCGTAAAGCCCGGGCAGCGAGCGGCGGGCGTTGGCCAGAACCTCGCCGATCTTGCGGCCGGATTCGGGGTCGGGGTCGAAGACGCGCACATCCCACCCCATCAGCAGGAACCGCGCGGCCCAGCCGCCACCGATCACCCCGCCGCCGATCACAGCCGCCGTCCGCGTCATTGCCTTACCCCCCGATCAGGCCCAGTCGGCCCGTGTCATATCCGTTGAAGTCCAGAACCTCGCGCGCGGCGGCCATCAGGTCGGGCCGCACCTTGGGGCTGCGCGACAGGATGCGCCCGAAGCGCCCGTCCGGCGTGCCGATGACGGCGACGCGGTAATCCTGATCGACCCAGAGCACCCAGAGCACTTCCGGCCCGTTCAGCCCCTCGCGGGTGATCCGCCCGGGCCCGGTGACCTGGGCGCGGCCGGCAAAGGCGCGCGCGCCGTTCGGGCCGCAGGCGGTGCCGGTCACGTCATAGCTGCCCGCCCCGGTCTGCACCCAGGTTTCGGCCAAGGGGCCGCAGGCGGCCTCGGGCCCATAGGCGGCGGCGACATGCCAGACATCGGCAAAGCGCGCCGGATCGAACAGCGCGGCCGAAGCGATGGTGACGGCTTCGTCGCGCAGCCCGGGCGCGGGTGGCGGCGGGGCGGCGCAGGCGGCCAGCGCCAGCACCAGCGCGGCCGGCGGGATCAGTCCACGCATTGCGTCAGCCTTTCGCCACCGGCACCCAGGATCTCCTGACAGCCGAAGAGCGGCTTCAGCGGCGCGCAGGTCATCGAGCGCGCAAGGCAGGCGCTGTCGCAGTCGGTCGATTTCGTGCACTGCTGCCCGGCGTCGCGCGGCGTGGTGAAACAGACCAGCGATGCAGACTTGCCGCCCGCCGCGAAGGTTCCGCCGCGCCGGGTGCAGTCGGCCCGCGCGGCCTCGACCGCGGCCTCGCCCACCGGGTCAAGCCCGTCGCCGCCACCCTCCTGACAGGCCGCGAGGGCCAGAAGCAGGGCCAGCGCCAGCCGCTTCATGCGGCCACCGGGGCGCGCTTCGTGAGGTTCAGCTTCGCCCGCACCTCGGCCGGGCCGATCACCCGCGCCCCCATGTTCGAGATGATCGTGGCGGCCCGCTCGACCAGTTGCGCGTTGGTGGCCAGCACGCCCTTGTCGAGCCAGAGGTTGTCCTCGAGCCCGACGCGGACGTTGCCGCCCGCAAGCACCGCGGCGGCCACATAGGCCATCTGGTTGCGCCCGAGCCCGAAGGCCGAGAAGGTCCAGTCCGGCGGCACGTTGTTCACCATCGCCATGAAGGTATTGAGGTCGTCCGGCGCGCCCCAGGGCACGCCCATGCACAGCTGCACCATCGCCGGGCCCTTCAGCACCCCCGCCCTCACCAGTTCCTTGGCGTACCACAGGTGCCCGGTGTCGAAGGCCTCGATCTCGGGCAGGACGCCGAACCCGGTCATCATCCCGCCCATCGCGGTCAGCATGCCGGGGGTGTTGACCATCACATAGTCGGCCTCGGCAAAGTTCATCGTGCCGCAGTCGAGCGTGCAGATCTCGGGCAGGCACTGGCGCACATGCTCGACCCGTTCGCGCGCCCCCGCCATGTCCGAGCGCTGCGACATGCGGGTCATGTCCTCGGTCCCGTCGAACAGCAGGTCGCCCCCCATCCCCGCCGTCAGGTTCAGCACCACGTCGGTGTCGCTGTCGCGGATCCGGTCGGTGACCTCGCGGTAGAGGTCGAGCCGGCGCGAGGGCTTGCCGGTGTCGGGGTCGCGCACGTGGCAATGCACGATGGCCGCACCGGCCTTCGCCGCGGCGATGGCGCTGTCGGCGATCTGCTTGGGGCTGCGCGGCACATGCGGGCTGCGGTCCTGCGTCCCGCCCGAGCCGGTGACGGCACAGGTGATGAAGACCTCGCGGTTCATGGCAAGCGGCATGGGTGTTCCTCCCGGTTTTGCCCTACAGTGGAATCGATCCCGCGCGCCGCGGCAAGGCCGCCCGCGACATCCCGCGGCGGAAACCGCCGATGATGCCCCCTGCCCTTCATCTTGGCCGAAATATCCCCGGGGGGTCGCCGCGCCCGGCGGCGCGGCGGCTGGGGGGCAGGCAGCCCCCCTGCCCGGCCTCAGTAGGGCATCGGATGGGCGCGGTGCGCGGCATTGACCGCGGCCAGCACCTCGGGCGAGAGCGTCACCCCGGCAGCCCCCAGCGCCACCCCAAGCTGCGCAAGGCTCGTCGCGCCGAAGATCGGGATCACCGGGAAGGGCCGGGTCAGCGTCCAGGCGATGGCCAGTTGCGCCAGCGGCAGTCCCGCCTGATCGGCAATCGCCTGATAGGCCTCGACCGCGCCCCAGACCCGCGGCGTGATCCGGCCCGAGAGGTCGGCGTTCAGCGTCCGGCGCGAGCCGGGCGGGGTCACGTCGCCCTGGTATTTCCCGGTCAGAAGCCCGGTGGCCAAAGGCGAAAAGGCCAGCAGCGTCACGTCCTCGTTGTGGCCAAGCTCGGCCAGGTCGCCGTCGTAGATCCGGCAGAGCAGCGAGTATTCGTTCTGGATCGACACGGGCCGCGCCACGCCCATCTTGTCGGCTAGCCTGATCCACTGCGCCATGCCCCAGGCGCTTTCGTTCGACAGGCCCCAGTGGCGGATCTTGCCCGCCCGGATGGCGGCGTCGATGCCTGTCAGGCAATCCGCCATGTTGGCCAGGATCGCCTCCCGGTCCTGCCCCTTCGGGCCGAAGGTCCACCACTTGCGGAAGTGGTAGCTGCCCCGGTTCGGCCAGTGGAACTGGTAGAGGTCGAGATAGTCGGTGTGCAGACGCCCGAGCGAGGCATCGAGCGCGCGGGCGATGCTGTCGCCGGAAATCGGCTCGCCGCCGCGCGCCGCCCCGCCCTCGCCGCCGATCTTGCTGGCGATGATCCAGGCGTCGCGGCGGCCGCCCTTCTTCAGCCAGTTGCCGATGATCCTTTCGGTATTGCCCACCGTCTCGGCGCGCACCGGGTTGACCGGATACATCTCGGCGGTATCCATGAAGTTCAGCCCGTGGTCGGCGGCCATGTCGATCTGGGCATGGCCTTCGGCCTCGGTGTTCTGGGTGCCCCAGGTCATCGTGCCAAGGCAGAGCGCCGACACCGACAGACCGGTGCGGCCAAGCGGCAGCATCTTCATGTCACGCATCCCTTTCGCGGAAGTCGGCGCAACACTAGCGCCCGATCCGCCGGGGGCAAGCCCCGGCGGACAGGTGCCGGTCAGTCCGGTTTCGGCGGCTCGTCCAGCCGGGCCGCCGCCCAGCGGTTCAGCCAGGCGAGCGCGGCCAGCGACAGACCGAGCGCCAGGAACGAGAACACCCGCGTCAGGCCGGACAGGCCGCTGGCGTCGATCAGGAAGACCTTGGCGATGGTCAGCGCGATCACCCCCATCGCGATCCGGCGCAGCACCGAGGAGCGCCGCGCGATGGCCTGATAGAGCAGCCCGGCCCCCACGACCAGCATGGCGACCGTGTAGCTGTAAAGCTCGGGCTGGCTGACGCCATAGACCGAGAGGTCGTCGCCCTGCCAGAAACGCCGGATCTCGAGCCCGACGTAAAGCGCCGCGAAAGCCGCGCCGAGTGCCGCGAAGCCCAGGCGCAGCAGGCGCGGCAGGTGCGGCAGGCGCAGCGACAGGGCCAGCAGCAAGAGCCCCGGCAGCAGGTAGGCCACCATCAGCGTATCGGCGACCAGCAGGCCGCGCACCCAGCCCGAGCGGCCCAGCAGCCCGAAGAGCGGGTTTGCCGGGCCCGCCGCGACCAGAAGCCCGCCGATGCCGATCAGCCCCGCCACCCCGGCGATGCCGCGCCGGACCCAGACCATCCAGCCGCCCAGGCTTTCGCGGTAGAGCTGCACCGCCATGACCACGATCCATGGCAGCGCATTCAGTGCCAGCGACCAGTGGCTGACAGGGGCATCGCCGCCAAAGGAACTGTCGATCCAGCGCATCAGGAGCAGGTTGACGAACAGCGCCGATGCTGCCGCAAGACCGCTTTCGGCAAAGACCTGCGCGCCTTTGCGGTCCAGCCCGCGCAGGACCCGGAGCGTGGCGGCAAGGCCCGCGATGGCGGCGAGGAAGGACAGCGCCACCTCGACCAGGGGCGCGTCGAAGCCCCAGTCAAGGCCGGGGTCGATGGTCAGCCGGTAGCCGATGACCATGACGCCCGCCTGGATGTACCAGCCCATTTCGGGCAGCCGGAACCGCCGGTCGAGCAGCGCGGCCACCACCACCAGCACCGCCAGCGCCACCGTCAGCGCGCCCTTGGTCAGCACCAGGAACAGCGCCAGCGCAAGGAGCGACAGGCAGGACAGCGCGGCATAGGCGGCGCGGCGGCGGTCCGCGCCATCGGCGCGGGCAAAGCGTTCGGCGGCAACCGCCATCAGCGCCGCCAGCGCCGCGACATGCAGCGCCCAGGGGTAGGCCCCGACCACCAGCCCCGGCTGCCAGAAGAGTTCGAGCAGCAGCGCCGCGACAGGTGCGAAAAGCGCCGCGGCGGCCGCCCAGACGTCCTTGCGCGCGCCGCCCCCGAAACTGCGCCAGATCG
>JBJOQI010000132.1:0-8080 GCA_046050045.1 Pseudomonadota bacterium
AGGATGCCCCAGCGCAGCGCCTCTTCGGCGTCGAACCAGCGGCCCGTCAGCAGCAGGTCCATCGCCACGTGATAGGGGATGCGCTTGGGCAGCTTGATCGAGGCCGCATCCGCCACCGTCCCCGACCGGATCTCCGGCAACGCGAAGGTGGCGTTGGACGTTGCCAGGATCAGGTCGCAGGACAGCGCAAGCTCCAGCCCGCCGCCGCAGCAGATGCCGTTCACCGCCGCAATGACCGGCTTGTTCAGGTTCGGCAGTTCCTGCAACCCCCCGAAGCCGCCCACGCCATAGTCGCCATCGACCGCATCGCCCTCGGCTGCGGCCTTCAGGTCCCAGCCGGGGCAGAAGAACTTGCCCCCCGGCGTCCTCAGGATCGCCACGCGCAAGCTGTCATCGTCGCGGAACGCCCGGAACGCCAGCCCCATGATCCGGCTGGTCTTCAGGTCGATCGCATTGGCTTTGGGCCGGTCCAGCGTCACCTCCAGCACCGCGCCCTCGCGCCGCGTGCGGATCGGGCCGTCTGTCAGCATCTGCATGTCGGGCATCTCACACCTCCGAAAGCCGGATCAGCGCATCGACCGCCACGGCCCGGTCAGCCGTCGCGATCAGCGGGTTCACGTCAAGTTCGATCAGTCGCGGCTCGCCCGCCGCATAGGCTGCGATGGCCTGCACCGCCGCCACGATGGCGCCGATGTCCGCCGCCGGCCGCCCGCGCCAGCCGCCCAGAACCTTAGCGATCCTGAGCCGCGCCAGCGCCGCGCGGATCTCCTCATCGGTCGCCGGCAGCAGGACCGAGGCCGCATCCTCCAGCATCTCGGCCATGATCCCGCCCGCCCCAAGCGTCAGCAGCATCAGCCCGGTCGGGTCGCGCGTGACGCCGACGAGGATCTCCGCCACCGCGCCGGTCACCATTTCCTCGGCCAGGAACCCCTCGGCCCCCGCCATCGCCAGCGCCGCGCCCGCCAGCGCACCGGGCGAGGCGATGTTCAGCCGCACCGCACCCGCCTCGGTCTTGTGCGCGATGCCGAGGCCCTTCAGCGCGACCGGAAAGGCCAGCCCCTGCGCGGCCTCGGCGATCTTCCCGGGCGACGGCGCGGTGACCGCCCGCGGCACGGCCAGCCCCTTCGCCGCCAGCGCCGCCTTCGCCTCGGCCTCGCTCAGGACGCGGCCACCCTTGGGTGCCGGATGCAGGACAACCGGGGCAGGGCGCGACCCCTGCGCCAGCCGCCCCGCCCGGATTGCCGCGTCGATGGCCCCCACGCCCTCGTCCAGCCCGTGCAGCACCACGATCCCCGCCGCGCCAAAGCGCGCCGCCAGCGCCTCGGTGATGTTCTCGGGCAGGCTCGCCAGCACCGCCACCCGCGCGCCCGTCCGCGCCTGCGCGGCGATGATCGCGTCTACCGCACACTGGTAGCCCGAAGGGTCGCAGCGATCTGCCCGCGGCAGGTCGAGGATGAAGACCGTCAGCGCCCGGTCCTCGGCCATCACCGCCGCGAAACAGTCGGTCATCCGCGCCGTGTCGCCCCAGATGAAGGTGTGATAATCCAAGGGGTTGGCAACCGTCACGATCGGCCCGAGGATCCCGTTCAGCCGCGCCTTGCCCGCCCCGGTGAAGGTAGGCCATTCGATCGCCGTCCCCATCGCCACATCCGCAATCAGGCTCGCCTCGCCGCCCGAGCAGCTGACCGACCCGATGCCCGCATCGCGCAGGACCCCGCCGTGGTGCAGAAGCTTCAGCGTCTCGAGGAAGACCGCAAGGCTGCGCACCTCGACCATGCCCAGCCGCGCGATCAGCGCCGAAGATGCCGCCGCGGACCCGGCAAGCGAGGCGGTATGCGTCATCGTCGCCGCCTGCGCCGCCTCGCTGTGCCCGGACTTCAGCACCACGATGGGCTTGCCCCGGGCCGCCGCAAGACCCGCCAGCGCCTCCAGCGCCCGGATATCCCCGAACCCCTCGATATGCAGGCCGAGCGCCGTCACCCGGTCATCGGCCAACGCCGCCATGCCCAGATCGGACAGCGACACCGCCGCCTGATTGCCCGCGGTCAGCACATAGGCGATGGGCAGGCCACGCGCCTGCATCGTCATGTTGATCGCCATGTTCGAGGATTGCCCCACGATGGCCACGCCCGAGGGCACGGTGACCCCGCCATGCTGGTCGGGCCAGAAGGTCACATTGTCGAGGTAGTTCAGGAACCCGTAGCAGTTCGGGCCGACGACCGGCATCCCGCCCGCCGCCGCCACCAGCCGCGCCTGCAGGTCGGCCCCGCCCGTGCCCTCGGCCTCGCTCTCGGCAAAGCCGCTGGCAAAACAGGTGGCCCCCCCGGCCCCCATGCGCGACAGCGCCGCGATGACCTCGACTGACGCCTCGCGGTTCACCCCCACGAAGGCCGCATCCGGCGCGCCGGGCAGGGCGTCGACGGATGGGTAGCAGGGAATGCCCAGCACCTCGGCCCGCTTGGGGTTGACCGGCCAGATCGCGCCGTCATAGCCCGATTTCTGAAGTTGAGCCGCCACGTTGACGGCCCAGCCGCCGCCGAAGAGCGCGATGGATTTCGGGCGAAGCAGGCGCGACAGGTTCTTCATCGCCGCACCTTCGGAGCGTCGATCCGGGCAGGGGGCTCTGCCCCCCAGAGCCCGGCCACGGGCCGGGCGTTCGCCGCTGAAACGCCCCACCGGGGCGTTTCCGGGCGCGGCTCACCCCCCCGGGATATTTCCGGACCGAAAATGGGAACGCGCCGCCGGGAGTGCCCCGACGGCGCGCCATTTCCGGTCACGGTCATCGGCGTCCCCGCCTGTACCGCGGTGCCAGTCTTGATCGGCATGGTGAAGAAAGCGTTCATTTTCGGTCTGCAAATATCCCGGGGGTCTGGGGGCAGAGCCCCCATGCCTCTGTCACGCGCCGAAGGGCCGCAGAATGGCGCGGCTGATGATGTGGCGTTGAATCTCGGACGTGCCTTCCCAGATCCGCTCGACGCGGGCATCGCGCCAGATCCGCTCCAGCGGCAGCTCGTCCATCAGTCCCATGCCGCCGTGAATCTGGATCGCCTCGTCGGCGACCATAGCCAGCGTCTCGGTAGCCTTCAGCTTGGCCATCGCCATGTCGGCATCCGTCACCGTGCCCTGATCGTATTTCCAGGCAGCCTCCCACAGCAGCAGCTCCGACGCCTTGATCGCCAGCGCCATGTCGGCCAGCTTGAAGCTGACCCCCTGGAACTTGCCGATCTTCTGGCCGAACTGCTCGCGGCTTGCCGCCCACTCGACCGCATGGCCGAAGGCGCGTTCGGCCCGGCCGAGCGAGGTCGCCCCCACCTGCAGCCGCGTCGCGCCCAGCCAGTCGTTCGCGACCTCGAAGCCCTTGTGCGGCTCGCCCAGCACATTCTCGGCCGGCACCCGGCAATCGTCGAATTCGAGGATGCAGTTGGTGTAGCCCCGGTGGCTCACGTTGCGGTAGCCGTCGCGCACCGTGAAGCCCTTGGTGCCCTTGTCGATGAAGAAGGCGGTGATGCGCTTCTTCCTGCCCCGGGGCGTATCTTCCTCGCCGCTGGCAAAGAAGCCGATGGTGAAGCCCGCGATGTCGGCGTGGCTGATGAAGTGCTTGGTGCCATTCAGCACCCAGTCGCCGCCATCCTGCACGGCGCTGGCCTTCATGCCGCGCAGGTCCGACCCGGCGCCCGGCTCGGTCATCGCCAGGCAATCCCAGGTCTCGCCCCTGACGCAGGGGTCAAGGTAGCGCTTCCGCTGGTCCTCGTTGCCGGCGCAGAGGATGTTCGAGGGCCGAGCCACGCAGGTCCAGTGCAGGGCATAGTTCGCCCGGCCCAACTCGCGTTCGTACAAGAGCCAGGACAGCGTATCGAGCCCCGCGCCGCCATGTTCGGCCGGGATGTTCGCCGCATAGAGCCCGGCCTCGATCGCCTTCTTCTGGATCTCCTTCACCAGATCGGGCCGCAGGTGGCCGGTGCGCTCCACCTCCCGCTCATGCGGGAAAAGCTCGGCCTCGACAAAGGCGCGGGTGGTCTCGACGATCATCCTCTGTTCGTCGCTCATGGCGAAATCCATGGGTTTCAGCCTTTCATCAGAGAGGGGTGCAGGGCAGGGCGGTAGCCCGCCCGCAGGACGGCGACTATGGGCACGGGGGTCAGCACCCCGACCTCTCCGGACGGGCGCGGGGCGGCAGGGCCGTAACCCGTTTCGCTGAACGGGACGGCCATGTCGCCTAACAAGAGTGCCGTGCGGTCCCCTTGAAGGATCATCGCGCCATCGGGCAAGTCCTCGGCCAAAGCCCGGTGCGTCGCGCCGTCAGCCCCCCGCGCGGTGCGCGCCGCGTGCAGGGCCCGGTCCATCTCGGGCGCAGCGCCGTCGCCCAGGCCCGCCTGCCGCCATGCGCCCTGAAACGTCCGGTAGGCCTCGCGCCGGCAAAGCGCGCAGGGCCGGTGCCCCGCCGCCAGCGCCACCGCCTCGTCGTGGAAGAACAGCTCGGTCCAGGTGCCGTCGCTCATCGGCACCCGCCGCAGGCCCTTCCAGTCGAGCCGGCAGGAAATCCACGCCCGGTGCCGCCAGCGCGCCCGGCCCAGCGTCCGGTCGCCCCGGTGCAGGATCCCCCGGTTCCCCGTCAGGATGCCGCGCAGCGGGATCGCCACGATCCCCCCGTCCGGCAACACGCGGTTCTGCAGCGGCATGGCGATCAGGCCTTCAGGTGGATCGGGAACTTTGCGCGGATCGCCTGGTCGACGTCCGGCGCAAACTCTGCCGTCGAGGGCCGTGACAGGATGTCGAGCTTCTTCGCCGTCGCCTTCTTCAACAGGTCCGGCTTGCCCTTCTCTTCCCACTCCTTGGGCGAGGACCGGTCGCCCAGCGCGGGATAGATGTAGTCCGTCTGCATCCGGCTCAGCGTCTGGTCCGACCCGAGGTAGTGGCCCGGTCCGCCGAGGCACACCGCCCGCATGGTTTCAAGGCTCATGCTGTCGTCATCCACCTCGATCCCCCGCACGCAGCGTTCGGCCTGGCCCAGCAGGTCATCGCCGAGGATCAGGCTTTCCATGCAGAAGCCCAAAAGCGAGGCATGCATCCCGGCCGCCTCGTAGACGAGGTTCAGGCCGGCAAGCCCCGCCATCACGTTCGACATTGCCTGTTCCCAGCCCGCCTGCATGTCGGGCAGCTTGGCATCGGCAATCCCCGCCGCGGCCCCGCCCGGAAGGCCGTAGAACCGCGCCATCTGCGCGCAGCCCGCCGTCAGCAGCGCCTGTTCCCCCGACCCGCCCGACATCGCCCCGGTGCGCAGGTCGCTGACGAAGGGCCAGGTGCCGAAGATCGCAGGATATCCGGGCGAGATCGCGTTCACATAGACCACACCCGCCAGGCATTCCGCCACCGCCTGCACGATCGCGCCCGCAATCGGGGCCGGGGCCGTCGCACCCGCCTGTCCGGCCGACAGCAGCAGCACCGGCATCCCGCCCGCGATCACCTTCTCCATCGTGCGGCAGGCGTCGGTCGCGAACTTCATCGGCGGCACGACGAAGCAGTTCGAGTTGCTGATGAATGGACGCGCGCGCCACTTGTCCTCGCCGCCCGCGATCATGTGGATCAGGTCGAAGGCAGGCCCGACGAAATCGGGCTCGCTGAAGCTGGTTCCCACATGCTTCGAGGTGCCCCGGCAGCAGGCATAGATCGTGTTCAGGTCCATCGCCAGGTTGTCGGGAATGTCCCGGCAGACCATCGCGCGCTGGAAGAAGTGCAGGTTGTCCATCTGGTTGGCGATGCGTGCCGCGTCATACAGGTCCTGCACCGTCGACTCGCGGTAGTTGCGCCCCTCGACATCGACGACATGCACCGCCGCACCCGCCGTGCCGTAATAGACCCGCGTGCCGGTCAGTTCGAGGTCATGCGCCGGGTCGCGGCCAAAGAGGGTGATGTTCCGCGCGGCCTTGGCCAGCATGTCCTCGACCAGCGCACGGGGAAAGCGGATGCGCCCGTCGTCGCCCAGCACCGCACCTGCGCCGGTCAGGATCTGCACGCCGCTTTCGGGCGCATCGGCCAGGCCGATTTCCCACAGCGCCCGCAGCGCGGTTTCGTGGATGCGGTGAACCTCGGCCTCGGTCAGCGGGTTGTAGCGCCCGCCGGTCATCCCCGGCCGCACCGGACGCACATCATCGGCAAGCGGCGCTGCACGCAGCGCGGCACGCGCGGCGCGTCCGCCGGCACGGCGGGCCGAAGTCAGCTCGGTCATAACGGAACTCCCTGTTTGTCCGACGAACCGGATCGGCGAAGCGTCCCGCGCCGACCGGCCCTGCGTCTTGTCCGTTTGCGGCACAGGGCGTCGGTCCCGGCACTCGCCGCAGCGGCGCGGCGCGCGCTCACATTGGTCTGACGGCAAGTCACAGCTTGGCGATCACTCGCCGCCTGCGGCCGTTTCCCGCCCGGTTCCGGCCGGAAACCGCCGAGCGGTCGCAAGGCTTTGCCGATGATTTTCAACCACTTGTGATGCGCCTTCCATTCCGGTGCCCGCTCCCCCAGTTCCATTGGGCAGCCCCGGGCCACGCGCACCGGGGCCAGAGCAGAACAAGGAGAACTCCATGAAGACGACCAGCCTTATCGCGGCCAGCCTTGCCACGGGCCTTGCCGCCTCCCTCGCCGCACCCGCCCTTGCCGGCAGCCTCTCTGACCCGGTGGTCGAGCCGGTGATCGCCCCGGTGCAGGTCACCCAGCCTGCGGGCACCGACTGGACGGGCGCCTATGGCGGCGCGGCGCTTGCCTTTGGTGACGCCACGGCCGGCGCCACGGACGGCGACGGCGAGCTTTACGGCCTGCGCGCGGGCTATGACTACGACTTCGGCAACTTCGTCCTCGGCGGCGGGCTCGACTACGACTTTGCAAGCGTGAACATCGGCGGCGGCTCGTCGATCGACAATGTGATGCGCGCGCGCCTGCGGGCGGGCGTCGATCTGGGCCAGACGCTGCTTTATGCCACCGGCGGCGTCGCCCGGGCCGAAGCAACGCTCGGCGGGGTCTCGCAGTCCGACACCGGCATGTTCGGCGGCGTCGGGGCCGACTATCGCCTGAGCGACAGCATGACTGTCGGGGCCGAGGTTCTGATGCACCAGTTCGACGACTTCAACGGCACCGGCACCGATGTCGATGCCACGACCGCGGGCATCAACGTCGGTTTCCGCTTCTGACGCCGCGCACCTACCAGCGTCCGGTGGCCCCGCCGCCGGACGACTTCCCGCCCCCGAAACTGCCGCCCGAGGAGGATGACCGGCTGCGCGTGATCGGGGTGTCGCGCTGGTCGCGGTAGCCGCAGGTCCTGCAGGTGGTTGTCGTCCGGCGCATCCCTCCCAGGGTCTCGGTTCCGAACTGCAATGTCTCGTGGGTCCGCGACAGGTGGCGCTGGCCGCATTGCGGGCAGGGCTTCATCCCGGCGATCAGGTCAGCGATCTTGCGGCCGAAGACGATCAGCCCGCCGATCAGCCCCATCAGCCCGAAGGTAAGCCAGGTGACGATCCCGCCGCCGCCCGCGACCTTCTCGGCCTCCAGCCCCTCGGCGTTCCGGCGCGCGATCCGCGCGATGGTCTCGACCGTCCCGGCCTCGATCCCGGCGGCGTAGTTGCCATTACGGAATTCGGGCAGGAAGTAGCGGTTCACCATGTCCTGCGCCAGGACGTCATAGCCCTGGTTGTACCCGGCCCCAAGCTCCAGCCGCATCTCGCGGTCCTCGGTCGCCACCAGCACCAGGATGCCGTCGTTGCGTTCTGCATTGCCGATGCCCCAGGCGTTGAACAGCCCGGTGGCGAAGTCCTCGATCGAGTCGGTCGCGTCAAAGGCCCGCCGCGTGGGGATCGTCAGCACCGTCATCTCGACGCCGGTCTCGGTCTTCAGCCGGTCCAGATAGCCGCGCAGCCGGTCCTCGCTCTCGGGCGGCAGCACGTCGGAATAGTCGTTGATGTACAGGTCGCGGTAGTCCGGGAAAGGCTCGGCCAGCAGCCCGCCTCCGGCCAGCAGCGCGGCACAGAACCCGATCACACCCAGCAGACGTCTCATCGGCAGCCCCCTTCGGCATCTGCCCCGTATCAGAAGGCCGGGC
>JBJOQI010000133.1:0-3050 GCA_046050045.1 Pseudomonadota bacterium
GCCTCGGCATTCACGGTTTGGGCCGCAACAGTGTCTGTTTCGGCCTGATCGACAGCCGTATAGGCGGCAGCGTTGATCACGATATCCGCGTCAGACGTCGCAATGGCGGCAGCGCAGGCGGCAGGGTCCGAAAGGTCGGCCGCGTCCCGGCCCAGGAAGCGGGCCTCGGGCATGATCCGCGCCAGTTCCAGCGCGACCTGCCCGGTCTTTCCGAAGACCAGGGCGCTCATCCCTGGCCGAGCCTCTGGCCCACGCCGTCGCGGTCCTGCAGGGCGCGCCACCAGCTTTCGTGGGACAGGAACCAGTCGATGGTCCGCTCCAGCCCCCCGTCCAGCGTGACCGAGGGGCGCCAGCCAAGATCCTCGCGGATGCGGGTCGGGTCGATGGCATAGCGCTGGTCGTGGCCGGGACGGTCGGCGACGAAGGTGATCTGTTCCGCATAGGGGCGGTTGCCGGGACGCTTGCCGTCGAGGATGGCGCAGATCTTCTGCACCAGGTCGAGGTTCGTCGCCTCGTTCTCTCCACCGATGTTGTAGCTTTCGCCAAGGCGGCCCTTGTGCACCACGGTCAGCAGGGCGTCGGCGTGATCCTCGACATAAAGCCAGTCGCGCACGTTCTGGCCATTGCCGTAGACCGGGATCGGAGCGCCGGCCAACGCCTTGAGGATGACGACCGGGATCAGCTTTTCGGGGAAGTGGTAGGGCCCGTAGTTGTTCGAGCAGTTCGTCAGCACCACCGGCAGCCCATAGGTTTCGTGCCAGGCGCGCACCAGATGGTCGGAGGACGCCTTCGAGGCCGAATAGGGGCTGCGCGGGTCATAGGGCGTGGTTTCGGTGAACTTGCCGGTGGGGCCGAGGCTGCCGAAGACCTCGTCGGTCGAGATGTGGTGGAAGCGGAAACCTTCCGGCTTCCCCTCGGCCTGCCAGAAGGCGCGGGCGGCCTCCAGCATCGTGTAGGTGCCGACGATATTGGTCTGGATGAAGGCCGCGGGCCCGTCGATCGAGCGGTCGACGTGGCTTTCGGCGGCCAGATGCATGATCGCGTCGGGGCGGTGCCGGGCCAGGATGCGGTCGATGGCGGCGCGGTCGCAGATGTCGGCCTGTTCGAAGGCATAGAGCGGGCTGGCCGCAACCTCGGCCACGTTCGACAGGCTGCCCGCATAGGTCAGCTTGTCGAGGTTCACGACATGGTGGCCGTCGCGCACGGCGCGGCGCACCACGGCCGAACCGATGAACCCGGCGCCCCCGGTGACAAGCAGCTTCATTGCGCGCCCTCCCAGACGAAGGGCGAACGGAAGTCGCGCATCAGGGGCGCTGCCCGGTCCTTGTCGGACAGGATGGCCGCGGCTGGGTCGATGCCCCAGTCGATGGCAAGGTCCGGGTCATCGAAGCGCACCGCGCCGTCCTGCGCGGGGGCGTAGGTGTCGGAGCATTTGTAGAGCAGTTCGCTGTCCGGCTCGCGCGTGACAAAGCCATGCAGGAAGCCCGCCGGGATCAGAAGCTGGCGGCCGTTCTCGGCCGAAAGCTCCTCTCCCACCCATTGGCCGAAGGTGGGCGAACCCTCGCGGATGTCCACTGCCACGTCGAAGACCCGGCCACGCCCGCAGCGCACCAGCTTCGCCTGCGCGCGCGGCGGCGACTGGAAATGCAGCCCGCGCACGGTTCCTGGGTCTCGCGAATAGGAATGGTTGTCCTGCACGAATTCGATGTCGATTCCATGGGCGCGCAGGGTGTCGCGGTTCCACACTTCGGTAAACCAGCCCCGCGCGTCCTGAAAGCGCCGGGGCGTCAGGACAAGGACGCCGGAAAGAGCCGTCTGTTCGACAATCATTTCGCACCATTACGAAAAATCTTGGGCACGCCATAACAGAAGGCGCGCGGACCATGCAAATGCCTGCTGCGCTGTTCGCCCGTGGCGGGCCGATCCCGGCTTGCCGCTTTCACTGTTTTCATTCCGGCTTCTGAACATATCGGGCGCGGGCGGCTTTTCCGGCCCTGCGCAAGCCCTTATGACTTCGCGCGAGGGCAGGAGGCTTCGGGATGGACGGACTGGACTGGATCGCGGTGGACTGGGGAACCTCGAACCTGCGGGTCTGGGCGATGGGCCGCGGAAATCGAGTTCTGGCCACGGCGGACAGCCCGAAGGGCATGGGCAGCCTGACCCGCGACGGGTTCGAGCCCGCGCTGCTCGAGCTGATCGGCGGCTGGATCGAGGGGCACGGCCGCGTGACCGTTGTCGCCTGCGGGATGGTGGGTGCACGGCAGGGCTGGGTCGAGGCCGCCTATCGCGCTGTGCCCTGCACGCCGGTTGACGCGGGCAGCGGTCTGACGCGGCCAGAGGTGTCGGACCGGCGGCTTTCGGTCCACATCGTTCCGGGCCTGTCGCAGGCGCGCCCCGCCGACGTGATGCGCGGCGAGGAAACCCAGGCCGCCGGGTTCCTGGCGGCAGAGCCGGACTTCGACGGCGTTCTCTGCCTGCCCGGCACGCATTCGAAATGGGCGCATGTCTCGGCTGGCGAGATCGTAAGCTTCCAGACCTTCATGACGGGCGAGGTCTTTGCGCTGCTTTCCACGCAGTCGGTGTTGCGCCACGGCATCGCGCCCGAGGGCTGGGACGACGCGGCCTTTGCGGGCGGCGTATCGGATGCCCTGTCGCGGCCCGAACGGATCGGGGCGGCGCTGTTCTCGCTCCGGGCCGAGGGATTGCTGCACGGCCTGTCACCGGTCGCGGCGCGGGCGCGTCTGTCGGGGCTGCTGATCGGAACGGAACTTGCGGCGGCGAAGCCCTACTGGCTGGGCCGCGACATCGTCCTGATCGGGTCCGAGGCGCTGTGCCGGTCCTATGCCACGGCGCTGGCGGCGCAGGGTGCGACAGCGCGGGTCGCTCCGGCAGCGGGCCTGACGCTCGCCGGCCTGACCGTGGCGCGCAACAGTCTGAAGGAGAGATGAGATGACCCGCAACATCATCGCGATCCTGCGCGGGATCACCCCCGACGAAGCGGTTCCGGTGGCCGAGGCCCTGGTCCGGGCCGGGATCACCACGATCGAGGT
>JBJOQI010000134.1:0-3821 GCA_046050045.1 Pseudomonadota bacterium
ATACCGACGGCACGCTTGACGGCTCGCGCGAAGGCGGCAGCCGCATCGTCCGCATCGACCCCCGGACCAACATAAGTTCCGTGGTCTACGGCGGGCGCGAGGGGCAGCATTACTACACCTCTGAACGCGGCACCCACCAGATGCAGCCCGGCGGCGGCGTGCTGGTGACCGAGGCGCAGGCCGGCCGCGCCTTCGAGGTCGATGCTGCCGGGCAGATCGTCTGGGAATACGTGAACCGCTGGGACGCGGGCCGCACCACCTGGCTGCACAACGCCGAGGTCTATCCGGCCAGCTTCTTCACCGTCACCGACTGGGCCTGCGCGTCAGGCAACTGATCCTACCGGTCTTTCGGGCGCTGCCAGTTCGTCTTGAAGTGCACGACCTTGCGGCCGGGGAAGGCCGCGCGGATCGCCTCGGCCTGCGCGCCGCCCAGGTCCTTCAGGAAGATCGGGGCCCCTGGGTCGCGCATCCAGGGGTCGTTCAGCACCAGATAACTCGCCGGGTCGCCGCGGTCGGTCACCAGCACGATGGCATTGCCGAACCGGTCATTGGCGGCGGCCACCCGCATCGAGGGATGGACGTTCTCGTACTCGTGGTACTTCGTCACCGCGCGCCACGGCAAAAAGACCAGCAGCGACACGGCGCAGAGAACCAGAAACGCAGCCCCGATCTGCCCGCGCTTGCCGGGGGCCGCGTCGCTCAGCCAGGCCAGCCCCCGGGCCGACAGGTAGACCGCCGGAAAGGCCGCAAGAAACCAGTAGCGCGGCCCGATGTAGAAGCTGCCCGCAAACCAGTAGAAGGCGACCGTCACGATGGTCACCAGGGCCACCGCCAGCATTGCACCGTCAAACCGGCTCCACCGCCCGCGCAGCGCGAACAGCACCACCAGTGCCAGCGACCCCGCACCCCAGCCGAACAGCTCGAACTGCAAGGCCGACAGGTTGTTGGCCGTGTTCAGCACCGCCTCGGCCAGCGAATGCCCGGGGTAGGGGTCCAGCCCCGCCCAGTCCCCCGGCGGCGGCCCGACCGTCTGGCCAAAGCCGAAACTGTTCGACCCCTTGCCCCAGAGCCGCGACAGATAGCGGTCGAGCGGCGGCACCGCCATGTGCCCGGTCATCAGGTTGTTGTGGATCAGGTAAAGCGCCCCCGTCGCCACGCAGCCTGCCGCATAGGCTGCCGCGCGGCCGATCCGCCCGGCCAGCGCGCCGCCCGACAGCAGCAGCAGCCAGAGCCCGGTCAGCCCCCCCGCGATCAGCCCGTCGAGCGGCCGCGTCGAGAACACCCAGCCCATCGCCAGCCCGGCCGCAAGCGCACCCGCCAGCCCCGCACCGCCCGCCTGCCACCGTGGCCCGGTCAGCACCAGCCAGGCCCAAAGGACCAGCGCCAGCGTCACCGCATGGGTCATCAGGCTTGCCCCGCCCGCAATCACCCAGGGCGACACCGCCATCAGCAGCGCCGCCATCGCCGACGCCTCGCGCCCCGCAAACCGCTGCACCAGCCTTGCGCCGAACCAGACCGCCAGCGCCGTCAGCAGCGGGTTGACCAGCCAGCCGAGCCCTATTGCCTCACCCACCGCCAGAACGGCGGGCCAGCCCGGCGCCGTCACCGCATACCAGCGTCCGTCCGTCACCGTCACCAGATAGTAGTCGAGCCCCCCCAGCAGGGAAGGGTCGGGCGCCGGCACGGCGAAGGCCCCGCCCAGGATGCTGCGCGCCTGGAACAGATAGGCATACTCGTCCTCGACATGCGGCAGGCGATCGAAGCCATACCGCGCCAGAACCGCCGCCGCGACCAGGGCCAGCCCCGCCGACAGGGCCGGGGGCGGCAGGACCAGCCGCGCCACCGGCGCAGGCACCGTCAGCATCGCCGCCAGCGTCGCCAGATGGATCAGCACCAGCGCCGCGCCCGACCCGGCATGCAGGACAAGCTCGCCCCAGGCCCCGCGCGGCACATAGCCCAACAGCGATACCGACAGCCCGCCACCGACCGCCGCCACGGCGGCAAGGGTCGCCCGGTGCCCCCTCAGGGCCGGCAGGATCCGCGCGCGCCCCGCGCGCCACAGCATGACCGCCGCAATCAGCGCCTCGGCAGCGACCAGCGCCAGACACAGGGCCTCGATCCCGGTATCCGGTTTCAGCCGCGGCGCGGGGTAGAAGAACGGATTGGTCAGGCCAAGCTGTCCCGCACTGCCCGCGATCAGCCCGAAGGCCAGCATCCCGAAGGCCGGGGCCGACCGCCAGAGGCAAAGGCCCGCCGCCACCAGCGCAACCGACAGGCTTGCCCCCAGCCAGATCTCGGCTCCGGCCCGGCCCGAAAGACCAGCCCCGATTGCAAGAAGCGCAGCCAACCCCAGCAGCAAGGCCGCAGCAGGTTTCATGCGCTGAGTTTCGCCTTTGGCCGCGCCGCCGGTTTCAGCGCGACCGGGACTTCCTGTTCGGCCGCGTTGATGACCTCGCGCTCGATCACGCTCGGGCCGCCGCGCACCTGATTGTGAATCGCGGTGATGTATTCGCCAAGCATCCCGATGAACAGAAGCTGGATGCCCGACAGGAAGAACAGCGACACGATCATCGTCGTCGTCCCGCGCGGCGCATTGCCGAAGCCCAGCATGTACAGCACGACCGACACCAGCGAGAACAGGATGCAGATCGCCGCAATGCCGATCCCGGCAAAGGTGCAGAACCTCAGCGGTGCCTTGGTAAAGGCAAAGATCGCGTTCAGCGCCTGATCCACCAGCATGAACAGGTTATGCTTGCTGACCCCGCGCTTGCGCGCCCGCCAGGTGTAGGGAACGATGATCCGCTTGAACCCGACGCTCGCGATGATGCCGCGGATGTAGGGGTAATGGTCGTTGTGGGCCAGCACGGCGTCCAGCACCTTGCGGTCGATCAGCTGGAACTCTCCGACATCGGGCGACAGCTCGAAATCCGACAGCGCATTCACGATCCGGTAGAAGACCTTGCGCGACGTCCGCAGCGCAAAGGTCTCTTCCCGGGTCGACCGCGCGCCCGCCACGACCTCGTAGCCCTGTTCCCACAGCTTCACGAAATCCGGGATCAGCTCGGGCGGGTCCTGCAAGTCAACCGGCAGCATCACCAGAATGGCGTCGCCCGTCGCATGGCGAAGCCCGTTAAAGGTCGAGCGGAACACCCCGAAGTTGCGGGCATTCACCACCACCCGGACTGCCGGATCGCTGGCCGCGATCCCGCGCAGGATCTCGACCGTCCGGTCGGCCGAAGCGTTGTCGACAAAGACATGCTCGCGTTCATAGCCGGGCAGGTGTTCGGCAAAGATCGCGCGCACCGTCTCGTGGCACTGCGCGACGTTGTCTTCTTCGTTGTAGCAGGGGGATACGATCGTGATCTTCGGCATGGCGCGCGCGAATATTCCCTTTGAAATCCCCGTCTTGGCCGGGACCCGATTCAGAACTCGCCGCAAACCTACTGCAATCTTCCCGCGCCGTCGCGCGGATTTCCGCCCAGCCCCCGAATTCCCGCGCCCGGCCTGACCACTGCCGCACATCGCAGGGGTTTGTTGCCCGTCTGGAAACAACCCACCCCGCCTGCCCAAAGGTTCAGCACACCCCACTTGTCTTGTCGCGTCATCCGGTGTCGCAAAGCGGCCTGACCATCGGGGACGCTGCCAATACGACTGTATCGCAGGTGGTTTGGCAGGCGGACATGGACTGGGACTACATCATCGTCGGCTCCGGCTCCTCCGGCTCGGTTCTGGCCGAACGGCTGACCGCGGCCGGCAAGCGCGTCGTGGTGCTCGAGGCTGGCGGCACCGACCGGCGCTTCTATGTCCATCTGCCCCTGGGC
>JBJOQI010000135.1:0-8499 GCA_046050045.1 Pseudomonadota bacterium
CGTCAGCGCCTCGTCCTTCACCGGGCAGGCATCGCCGTCGAGGTAGAGCGTCATCCGCGAAAGACCGTCATGATCCGGTCGAGCGGCTTCTTGCGCTTGGCCACTGCAGGCACCGTCGCGCCCTTGGCGGGGTGGCCGACCACCAGGATCATCACCGGCTTGTCGCTCTCGGGTCTGCCGCACAGCGCATTGAGGAACTTCATCGGGTTCGGCGTGTGGGTCAGCATCACCAGACCCGCATGATGCAGCGCCGCGATCAGGAACCCCGTCGCGATGCCCACGCTTTCGGGCACATAGTAGTTCTTGTAGCGCTGACCGTCCTCGGTCACGCCCCAGCGCTCGGCGAAGACCACGATCAGCCAGGGCGCGGTGGTCAGATGCGGCTTCTCCGGCCCGGTCCCGATCGGCTCCAGCGCCTTCAGCCACTCGTCGCCGCCGCCCCCGGCGTAGAAGGCGCGCTCCTCTTCTTCGGCGGCCTCCCGGATCTGCGCCTTCATCGCGGGATCGCTGATCGCGACGAAATGCCAGGGCTGGTGGTTCGCACCCGACGGCGCAAGGCCGGCGGCGGCGATGCAGGTCGCGATAACCGCTTCGGGTACCGGCGTCGGGGCAAAGTCGCGCACCGAATGGCGCCGCGCCATGGCATCGCGGAAACCGGCGGCCGCGGCCAGGGCCAGGTCATCGGGCAGCCGCACGTCGTCGGGCAGGGGCAGGGGTTCGTAGCGAACCTCACCTGACTTGTACAAGGCGTCTTTCCTTCATCTTGACCCAAATACTCCACGGGGGTCCGGGGGTGTGAAACCCCCGGCCGCTCCCGGCCGGCTATCCGCCGCCGATCAGCGCCCCGGCAGCGAACACCAGTGCGCCGCCGAGAACAACCTGAAATGCAGCCCGCAGGAAGGGTGTTTCCATGTAGCGGTTCTGGATCCAGGCGATCGCCCAGAGCTCGACGAACACGACGATCACGGCAAGGGTCGTGGCCGTCCAGAAATCGGGGATCAGATAGGGCAGCGCATGGCCCAGACCGCCCAGCGCCGTCATCACGCCACTTGCAAGCCCCCGCTTGACCGGGCTGCCTCGCCCCGACAGCACGCCGTCGTCATGCGCGGCTTCGGTGAAACCCATCGAGATCCCCGCCCCGACCGAGGCCGCGGCCCCAACAAGAAAGGTCGTCCAGGTATCCTGCGTGGCAAAGGCGGTGGCGAAGATCGGGGCCAGGGTCGAGACGGAACCGTCCATCAGCCCGGCAAGACCCGGCTGCACCCAGGTCAGGATGAATTGCCGATGCGCCGTACGGTCCTCGTCGGCGCGGGCTTCGCCGGACAGGTGACGGTCTGCCAGCGCACCCGCTCGGGTCTCGTGCCCGGCCTCGGCAGCGGCAAGGTCGCCCAGCAGCCTCCGCGTTTCGGCGTCCGAGGTCGCGGCGGCGGCGCGCAGGTAGAAGTCATGCGCCGTCCGTTCCATCTGGGCCGCTTCCGCCCGCATCCGGTCAAGCCCGAGGTTCTCGACCAGCCAGACCGGCCTGCGGGCATAGAACCCCGCGACATGTTCGCGGCGAAGCAGGGGGATCACCTCGCCAAAGCGGGCGCGATGCCGGTCGATCAGCCGCTGGCGGTGGCTGTCTTCCTCGACGGCCATCGCGTCGAAGACCTTTGCGCTGTCGGGAAAGTCGCCGCGCAGTTTTTCGGCATAGGTCCGGTAGATCCGCGCGTCATCCTCTTCAGACGAGATGGCAAGCGCGAGGATCTCCTGTTCGGACAGGTCCCTGAATCGGCGGCGCTGGCCAAGGCCGGGTATCATCGCGGCATCCCTTCTTAGAATGATTCCAGATTACTGGCCCGCCCAGCCCAGTGCAAGGACCGCCGCGCGATCCGGCCCGGCAAACGGAAGGCTCACGCCAGATCGCGGACCTGAAGCGCGTTGCCCGATCCCGACTTCACCTCGAACGCGCGGGTCTTGCGCAACAGGTCCGACAGCTTGGCGCTGCCATAGGTGCGCGGGTCGAAATCCGGGTGGTCCTTCTGGATGAACTGGCCGAGCTGCCCCAGCGTGTACCATTCGCCGTCAGGGTCGATCTTGCGCATCGCCGCCCGGACAAGCGGGATGGCCTTGCTGGGGTTTTCCTTTTCCGCCGCCTGTGCCGGGGTCTTGTCCGACGCCGCCTTCGGGGAGGCCGACGCCTCGGTCGGTTCGACGAAGTTCTCGATCAGGATGAAGCGCGTGCAGACGGCCAGGAACGAGGCGGGCGCCTTCTTCTCGCCGATGCCGATCACGTCCAGCCCCTGCTCGCGGATGCGCGCGGCAAGCCGGGTGAAGTCGCTGTCGGACGAGACCAGCACGAAGCCGTCGAACCGGCCGCTGTGCAGCACATCCATCGCGTCGATCACGAGCCCGATGTCGGACGCATTCTTGCCCGTGGTGTTGGCGGTCTGCTGGTGCGCCACCAGGCCGAGCGCACGGGCCTCGTCCTTCCAGCCCCGCAGCCCGGGCGAAGACCAGTCGCCGTAGACGCGCCGCAGGCCCGGATTGCCGAAGGACGAGATCTCGCGAAAGATCGCACCGGCGTGTTTGGCGGGAATGTTGTCCGCATCGACGAAGACCGCAAGAAGCGGCGAGGTTCCCGCCGCCACCTCAGTAGACCACGACAGAGCGGATCGACTTGCCTTCGTGCATCAGATCGAAGCCCTTGTTGATGTCCTCGAGCTTCAGGATATGGGTGATCATCGGGTCGATCTCGATCTTGCCGTCCATGTACCAGTCGACGATCTTCGGCACGTCGGTACGCCCGCGCGCGCCGCCGAAGGCCGTGCCCTTCCAGACCCGGCCCGTCACCAGCTGGAAGGGGCGGGTTTCGATCGTGGCCCCGGCGGGGGCGACGCCGATCACGATCGACTGGCCCCAGCCGCGGTGGGTGCATTCCAGCGCCGCCCGCATCACCTTGACGTTGCCGGTGCAGTCGAACGAGTAATCCACGCCCCCGATCTTGTCGAAAGGCGTCTTCGTCATGCCGACGATATGGGGCACGACGTCGCCCTCGATCTTCGTGGGGTTGACGAAATGGGTCATGCCGAACTTGCGGCCCCAGGCTTCCTTGTCGTCGTTGATGTCGACGCCGATGATCATGTCGGCCCCGGCCAGCTTCAGGCCCTGGATCACGTTGAGCCCGATGCCGCCCAGCCCGAAGACGGCGGCCTTGGCCCCGGCCTCGACATTGGCCGTGTTCAGCACGGCACCGACGCCGGTGGTGACACCGCAGCCGATGTAGCAGATCTTGTCGAAGGGCGCGTCGTCGCGGACCTTGGCCAGCGCGATTTCGGGCAGGACGGTGTGGTTGGCAAAGGTCGAGCAGCCCATGTAGTGATAGATCGGCGTGCCATCGAGCATGGAAAAGCGCGTCGTTCCGTCCGGCATCAGGCCCTTGCCCTGCGTGTCGCGGATCGCGGTGCAGAGGTTGGTCTTGCGCGACAGGCAGGACGGGCACTCGCGGCATTCGGGGGTGTAGAGTGGGATGACATGGTCGCCCGGTTTCAGCGTCTTCACCCCGGGGCCGCATTTCACCACCACACCCGCACCCTCATGGCCGAGGATCGAGGGGAAGATGCCTTCGGGGTCGGCCCCCGACAGGGTGAATTCGTCGGTATGGCAGATGCCGGTGGCCTTGATCTCGATCAGGACCTCGCCGTCCTTGGGATCGTCGAGGTTGACCTCCATGATCTCAAGCGGTTTTCCGGCTGCGACGGCAACGGCGGCGCGGGTTCTCATGGCGGTCCTCTCCCTGTAGGCTTTCTTGGAACCTTGGGCCAAAGCGCGGCGTTCCGCAACACGCCCCGGGCCGCCGCGGCAGCAATTGCAGGAGTTTCCGATGAAGAAGACCGGTGCGCTGATCGCGCTTCTTGCCCTTGCGGCCTGTGTCGAGCAGGGTCCGGCCGAGCCGCCGGCACCGGTCGATCCCGGCCCAGATGCCTGTGGTGCATCCGGGTTGCAAGGTTTCGTGGGCAAGGACGAATCGATCCTGGCCGCGACGACCTTTGCCGTGCCAGTGCGCATCCTGCGCCCGGGCATGGCGGTGACGATGGACTACAGCCCCGGGCGGCTGAACGTCGAACTCGACGCCCGGGGCAGGATCGTCCGCGTCTATTGCGGCTGAGCGCCGATTACATGCGGTAGGTTTCGTGGCAGGCGCCACAGGCGCCGCCCACGGCACCCATGCCGGCCTTGATGCCGTCAAGCGAGCTGGCATCAAGCGCGCCGGCCGCGCCCACCAGCGCTTCGGCCTTGGTCTGGAAATCGGCCCAGTTGGCCCAGATCTCCGGCTTGGCCTTTGACTTGGGGTCGCTTTCGTTCGGCTCGAAGACCGTCGTGATCGTTGCTGCTGCGGCGGCGAGCGCGGCCTGCGCTTCGGCTGCGGCTGCGGCGTCATAGGCCACGCTGCCCTTGGCCATGTTGCCCAGAACCTTGGATGCGGCGCTGATGGCATCCATCGTTTCCTGGCGCGCCTTGGCCGCGGGGTTGGTGGCTTCGGCTGCGATGGCCAGTCCGCCCGCTGCAATCAGGGCGAGGGTCAGGGCCTTTGTTGTCAGTTTCATGAAGTACTCCCTGGGGGTTGAATGGGACGGACTATAGGGGCGGTCGTGGCGGCAGGGGCCCGGAATTTCGGGGGGCACACGAATTCGTGTGTCTCGACGCAGGTCCAGCCGTGCGATAGACGTGAACATTACAAGAACATTGCTTCGATTCCCTCTGGTTTCAGGCCCATGCCGCAGCGCCGTATCCTTTCGCTCTGGTTCCCGCGCCTGGGGGCCGAGCGGCTTCTGCGCCAGCAGAGAGAGCCGGCGGACCGGCCCTTTGCCGTGGTTGCCGAAATCGCGAATGCCCAGGTGCTGACCTCGCTCGGTGCCCGGGCCGAGGCCGAGGGGCTGCGCCCCGGCCAGCCCCTGCGCGATGCGCGGGCGATGTGTCCGGCGCTGGTTACCGCCTTTCGCAACCCGCGCGCCGAGGCCATGTTCCTGACCGCGCTGCGGCGCTGGGCGGGGCGGTTCAGCCCCTGGGTGGCCGAAGAGCCGCCGGAAGGCCTGATGATCGACCTTACCGGCGCAGCGCACCTGTTCGGCGGCGAGGACGGCGTGCTGAACAGCATCGCGGCCGAGTGTGCGGCGCTCGGGCTGACGGTGCAGGCGGGCATCGCCGATACGCCCGGCGCGGCCTGGGCACTGGCGCGCTATGCCGGGCGCGACGGGGCGATGGCCCGCTCGGGCGATGCCGTCGATCAGGAAGCGCGCGCCACCCGGTCGCGCGCGGCACGGCGGCACTGGACCAAGGGCGGAACCGGCGGAACGGATCCGGCCGGCCTTGCGGGGGTCGGGCCGCTTGCCCGGGTGGCGGCACCGGGGCATCTGCATCAGGCGCTGGCCCCGCTGCCGCTGGCCGCCCTGCGGATCAGCGGCGATACGGTTGCGGGCCTTGCGCGGCTGGGCCTGCGCAGCATCGGCGACATCCAGGGCATGCCGCGGGCGGGGCTGGCCCGCCGCTTCGGGGCGGATCTGGTCCGGCGGCTGGATCAGGCCTATGGCCGCGAGCCCGAGCCGGTCTCGCCCGCCCGTCCGCCCGACCATTTTGCCGTCCGCCTGACGCTGCCCGACCCGATCGGCCTGGCCGAGGACATCATGGCGGGGATCGACCGGCTGCTGCCGGCGCTGGCCGCGCGGCTGGTGGCGCGGGGCCGGGGCGCGCGGCGGGTCAGGCTGCAGGTCTTCCGCGCCGATCACTCGCTGCAGGAGATCGAGATCGGGCTGGCCCGGCCTTCGGCGGAAACCGACCGGCTCCGGCCGCTTCTGATGCTGAAGATGGCCGAGATCGACCCCGGCTTCGGGATCGACTGCCTGCGGCTCGAGGCGCATGTGACCGAGCCGGTCCATGCGCGCCAGCACCGCGGGCATCTGGATGCCTCCGAGACCGCCTCGGCGCGGCGGGGCGGGCAGGCCGAGACGGCGCTTGACGACCTGATCGCCCGGCTTGGCGTGCGGGTCGGTCTCGATGCGATCACAAGGCTCGCCCCCGCCGAAAGCCATATCCCCGAAAAGGCCGCCCAGATTCTGGCCGCGGCCTGGTCCGAGCCGACCGCCGCCTGGCCGAAGCCGCCGGTGCCGCGCCCCGTCCTGATCTTCCGGCCCGAAGCCGTCACGGCACCGGACGACCCCTTCCCGCCCGAGACCTTCCGCTGGCGGCGGCGCGAGATGCGGCTGGCCAGCGCGACCGGGCCCGAGCGCATCGCCCCGGAATGGTGGCTGGACGACCCGGACTGGCGGTCGGGCCAGCGCGACTACTGGCGCGTCGAGACGGCGACGGGCGAAAGGCTCTGGCTGTTCTACGCGCATGGCGGCGCGGTGTCGGGCGGCTGGTTTGCCAGCGGGGACTTCGGCTGAAAAGAAAAGCCCCGCCGGAGCGGGGCCATCAGACAGGGAGGAAGTAGCCCCGGCGGCGCGAACTGGGTGGGGGCTGTTCGCCGCGCCGCCGGGGCCTAGCGTCTCTCGCTATGGGTTTGTTATCGGTGCCGATCGGGGCGGCAGAACGGAAAGAGAAGGGAATTGCCGGGGTCTTTTTGCGGCAGGAACCGGGCAGAGGTCCGGGGCCCCGTCCGCCGCGCAGGCAATCTTGATTTGATGCAAAACCCACGTAACATGCGGCCATGACGGTTCAGTCGCCGACCCCCATCGCCTTCCCGGTCATGCCGCCGCAGCAGGTCGCATTCGACCGCAGAGAGCTTGGGCAGATCCTGGGGGTCTACGGGCGCATGGTCTCGGCAGGCGAATGGCGCGACTACGCGATGTCCTTCCTGAAGGACTGCGCCGTCTTCTCGGTCTACCGCCGCGCCGCCGAAACGCCGCTCTACCGCATCGAGAAGCACCCGCGCCTCCGGTCGCGGCAGGGCATGTATGCCGTTGTCGGGATGGACGGCCAGATCCTCAAGCGTGGCCACGACCTTGCCGCGGTGCTGCGGGTCTTTGACCGCAAGCTGATCCGCCCGATCGACTAGAGAAACCGCCGCACCGCCCGCAGCGGCCCGCCGCCCGATTCCGCGATGCGCGTGACGCAGGCGTCCACGGGTTCGGCCGCGACGGCCATGTGGAAGGCATTGGCATGGATCAGGGTCACGGCGTCGAGTGCCAGCCCGACATGCCCCTTCCAGAACAGAAGGTCGTTGCGCCGCAGCGCCTCGCCCGGCGCGACCGGGCTGCCGACGGCGGCCTCCTGCTGGTCGCTGTCAGCCGGGCAGGCAAGGCCGCAGGCCGTCAGGGCCAGCTGCACCAGCCCCGAACAGTCGATTCCCTGCCGGGTATTGCCGCCCCAGAGATAGGGCGAGCCCGACAAGGCAAGGGCCACCCCGGCAGGATCGCCTGGCCGGTCATCGAGCCTGCGCAGGTGAACGGCAGGAACATGCCCGCCGTCCGACAGCACGGCAAACCGCCCTTTGACGTCTGCGACCGACACGAGTGAGCCGAGAAACAGCGGTCGCAGCTCGCGCTGCTTGAAGTCAGGGCCGGGATAGACATGGCTCGCCGGAGCCGCGACCCAGTGGGTGACGTCATGGTCCGGGCCGATGGCCGCAGCATCGACCCAGCCGCAATAGCCGTCGGCCGCGTGCTGGACGAAACAACGTCCGTCCTGCCGGTCCAGAACCAGGATCCGCGCGCCCGCCAGAAGCTGCCGTTCCCGCGGCCCGGTCATGGCGGCATCCAGGTCTGCGAGGGCCTGACAGATGCGGGCCCATTCGCCCTCGACAAAGGTCTCTGCCGTGACTTGCCCGCGCAGCGAGACATGGGCAACCCGCCCGTTGGCAGGGGTCAGGCGGCGGTCCGTCATCGCCCCGCCATCCCGGAAATCGCGTGGAACAGCGCCCGTGCACCCTGGCCCGCCCCGCCCTTGGGCCGGCCCGGGGCCGCCGCCGGTTGCCAGCCATAGATGTCGAAATGCGCATATCGCGGGGCCGCGGTCACGAAGCGGCGCAGGAACAGCGCCGCGGTGATCGCCCCCGCCATCCCGCCCGATGGCGCATTGTCCAGATCGGCGATCCCCGGTTCGATCAGGCTTTCATAGGGTGCCCAGAAGGGCATCCGCCAGACCGGGTCGGCGTGCCGCGCCCCGCCTGCGGACAGGGCAGCGGCAAGCGCGTCGTCATCTGTGAAGAACGGGGCCAGATCCGGACCGACCGCCACGCGCGCCGCACCGGTCAACGTCGCCATCGAGACGATCAGGTCGGTCTCTTCCTCATCCGCCAGCGCCAGCGCATCGGCCAGGATCAGCCGCCCCTCGGCATCGGTATTGTTGATCTCGACCGTCAGACCCTTGCGGCTGGTCAGGATGTCCTGCGGGCGAAAGGCATTGCCGCCGACCGCATTCTCGACCGCAGGAATGATGACGCGCAACCGCACCGGCAGCTTCAGCGCCATGATGATGCGCGCAAGGCCCAGCACGGTCGCGGCCCCGCCCATGTCCTTCTTC
>JBJOQI010000136.1:0-5948 GCA_046050045.1 Pseudomonadota bacterium
GGCCAGGCGCGCGACGCCCAGGACATCACCCTTGGCCGCCGTTCCCGCCTTGACCAGTGCCAGGGTCTCGGGCCGCATCACGACACAGGCGCGGGCCATGGCGATCCGGTCCGTCACGTCCTTGGCCGAGACATCGACCATATGTGCCTTGCCGCCCTCGTCGAAGTGGGTCAGCGCCATCTTAGCAACCTGCCGGAACGGGGTCGGCCAGAATGGTGCGAGTCGCAGCCTCGACATCGGCCTGTCGCATCAGGCTTTCCCCGATCAGGAAGCAGCGCGCGCCATAGCCCGCCAGGTCGGCGAGGTCGCCGGGGGTGAATAGGCCGCTTTCAGCCACGACGATCCGGTCCTCGGGCACCCGGCCGGCCAGCCGCCGCGTCGTCTCAAGCGTGACGTGGAAGGTCTTGAGGTTGCGGTTGTTTATCCCGATCAGCCGGGACTTCATCCGCAGCGCCCGGTCCATCTCTTCGCTGTCATGGACCTCGATCAGCACGTCCATGCCCCAGGCGAAGGCCGCGGCCTCGAGCTCGTCGGCCTGCGCGTCAGACACGCTGGCCAGGATGATCAGGATGCAGTCCGCCCCCCAGGCGCGGGCCTCGGCGACCTGATACGTGTCGTAAAGGAAATCCTTGCGCAGGCAGGGCAGCGACACGGCATTGCGCGCGTTGGTCAGATACTCTGACGCGCCCTGAAACGAAGGCCGGTCGGTCAGGACCGAAAGACAGGTCGCGCCTCCCGCCTGATAGGCGCGGGCCAGCACGACCGGGTCGAAATCCTCGCGGATCAGCCCCTTGGAGGGCGATGCTTTCTTGATTTCTGCAATCAGCCCATAGCCCTTGCCGATGGCCGTCGACAGGGCCTCGGCAAAGCCGCGGGTCGGTCCGGCGCTGCGGGCTGCGTCCTCGACGGCCGCAAGGGGCAGCTGCGCCTTGGCCGCTGCGATCTCGTCGAGCTTGTAGCTCTTGATCTTGTCCAGAATGTCCATGCCAAGGCTTTTATCCGAGCGTCCGCCGCTTTGGAAGCCGCGCGAAGGCATCATGCCCAGCGGATCGGCGCCTCGCCCCGCGCCTGCAGCCAGGCATTCACGCGGCTGAAGGGGCGCGACCCGAAGAAGCCGCGCCGGGCGGACAGCGGCGAGGGGTGCGGGCTTTCCACCAGCAGGTGGTCGCCCGGGCGGATCGCGCGGCGCATCGCCTGCGCCTGCGCGCCCCAGAGCAGGAAGGCCGTCGGTCGGCAGGACACGCGGTCAAGCACGTCTTCGGCCAGGCGCTGCCAGCCAAGCCCGCCGTGCCCCCCGGCCTGACCCGCCGGAACCGTCAGGCTGGTATTCAGCAGCAGCACCCCCTGTTCCGCCCAGAAGGTCAGATCGCCGGTCTGCGGGGCGGCTCCAAGATCGGCCTGCATCTCTTTGAAGATGTTGGACAGTGACCGGGGCAGGGGCCTTGTTTCAGGTCCCACAGAAAAGGCGAGGCCGACGGCATGGCCGGGCGTCGGATAGGGGTCCTGGCCGAGCAGAACAACCCTGACCCGGTCGGGCGGCACCAGCGACAGCGCGCGGAACCATTGCGGCCGGTCCGGCAGGATGGCGCGAGTGTCGGCGTCGAGCGCAGCCGCGAGGGCTGGCCAGGCGGTGCCGAAGAAGGGCAGCCCGGCCCAGGCCTCGGGAATCATGCCTGCGACGTCAGCGCCGCCAGAGCTTCGATCTTTGCCTTGGCCTGACCCGAGTCGATGCTTTGTGCCGCCAGACCGACCCCATCCGCCAGGGTTCCGGCCTTGCCGGCAACCACCAGCGCCGCGGCGGAATTCAGCAGGACCGCGTCGCGATAGGCCCCGCCTGCACCATCCAGAAGCGCGCGGAAGGCAACCGCGTTCTCTTCCGGCGTGCCGCCGATGATGGCCTCGAACGGATGCTCTGGCAGGCCTGCGTCGGCGGGGCTGATGGAAAACTCCTCGACCGCGCCCGCCTTCAGCGCCGCGACATGCGTGGGCCCGGAAATCGAGATCTCGTCGGTTCCGTCCTCGCCATGGACCAGCCAGGCCGCCTCGGACCCGAGGGCCGACAGAACCTCGGCCATGGGGCGGATCCAGCGGCGCGAGAAGGCGCCGGTCAGTTGCCGTTTCGCCCCCGCCGGGTTCGTCAGCGGGCCAAGCAGGTTGAACACCGTGCGCGTCCCAAGTTCCTGCCGGGTCGGCATGACATGACGGATCGCGGGGTGGTGCATCGGTGCCATCATGAAACCGATACCGCAGGTATTCAGCGCCTTTTCAACGACATCCGGACCGACCATCACGTTGATGCCCAGCTGCGTCAGGGCATCGGCCGCGCCCGACTTTGACGACAGGTTGCGGTTGCCATGCTTGGCCACCACGACCCCCGCGCCCGCCACGACAAAGGCCGTTGCGGTCGAGATGTTCAGCGTGCCCTTGCCGTCGCCGCCCGTGCCCACGATGTCCATCGCGCCCGCAGGCGCGCGGACGGCATTGCACTTGGCGCGCATCACGCGGGCGGCGGCAGCGATTTCCTCGACCGTCTCGCCGCGCACACGCAGCGCCATCAGAATTCCGCCCATCTGGCTCGGCGTGGCCGCACCCTCGAACAATGTCTCAAAGGCGCGCTCGGCCTCGTCCCGGGTCAGCGGGCGTTCGGCGGCAATGCCGATAAGGGGGCGTAGATCGTCGCTCATGCGATCTTCCGCAGCGGTGCGGACAGGGGAACGCCGGCGCCCTCGAGGAAGTTCAGCAGCATCCGGTGGCCATGTTCCGATGCAATCGATTCCGGGTGGAACTGCACACCTTCGATCGGCAGGGTCTTGTGGCGCAGGCCCATGATCGTACCGTCGTCTAGCGCGGCCGTCACCTCCAGCGTGTCGGGCAGGCTGGCGCGGTCAACGACCAGCGAATGGTAGCGCGTGGCCTGGAAGGGCGAGGGCAGGCCGCGGAACATGCCTTTGCCCTCGTGGTGCATCGTGCCCATCTTGCCGTGCACGATTTCGTGGCAGCGCACGACCTTACCGCCAAAGGCCTGACCGATGGTCTGGTGCCCGAGGCAGACGCCCAGAAGCGGCATTCCGGTTTCGGCGGCGGCCATCGTCAGGGGCAGGCAGATGCCCGCCTGATCGGGGTCGCATGGGCCGGGCGACAGGACAATGGCCGAGGGCTTCAGCGCCATCGCCTCCTGCACGTTCAGCGCGTCGTTCCGATGCACGACCACATCTGCCCCAAGCTCGCCGAAATAGTGGACGAGGTTGTAGGTGAAGCTGTCGTAGTTATCGATCAGAAGCAGCATGATGTTCCCCTGGCACTGCGGACGCAATCAGGGGGTGAACCCGGCCGCGCGCCGGGCTATAAATGGGCCGAGCCGCGCGCCGGGGTCAAGGGTCCGGAGAACGCAGGTACAAAAAGAGCAGGCGTGGCATTGCCCCGAAGGGCCTTGCCAGAGACGGAGGCAGGCATGATCCGAGGCATGATTTCTGGGCTTTTGTCCGGAACGGCGATTTCCGCGGCGCTTCTTGCCGGGATCTCGCTGATGCTCCCGCCGCCGGGTCAGGGGCCAGGACCCGAGAATGTCGCGGCGGGGACGACCGCCGATAAGGCCGCGCCGGTCGCGGAGCCTGCGCCCGACGAGGCGGTGGCTGTGGAGGCGGCGACTGTGGAGGCGGCGACTGCGGAGGCGGCGACTGGGGCAGAGGTCGCCGAAACGGCCGAACCGGCAGAACCTGCCACCGAGGCCGCGGTTGCGCAGGCAGAGACGGAACCCGTCGCGTTGGAACCGGCTGCCGAACCTGCCGCAGATCCCGCCGCCGAACCCACCGCAGAACCCGCAGTTGCTTCGGCCACCGAGGCTGCCCCACCGGCCGATCCGGCCCCGGCGGCGGAGCCGGCAGAAGCCATTCCCGAAACCGCGACGGTCAAGGTTCCGGCGGGTTCGGAATTCACGCGGCCGAAGGCCGAGGAACCCGCGGCCCTGCCCGGGACCGATCAGACCGCCGCCGCGACCGTCGCACCCCAGGTGCCCGAGGCAGGCCAGGACGTCGCCCCGGACCTTGCCGGGCTTGCGCCGGATGCCGCCCCTTCGGCCGGTCCCGAACCCGTGGCACCGGCTGCGCCCGAGCCCCCGGCCGGCGAGGCCATGGCGGCAAAACCCGCGACAGACGCAAGGCCGGGCACCGAATTGACCGAAGCGACCGCGCCGGCAGCCGAGGCTGCGCCCGCCGTCGCGACCGAGGCCCCCGCCGCGCCTGCCAGGGATGACGCGGGCACCGAAACCCCGGATGCCGTCATTGCCGGGGCCGAAGAGCCTGCGCCCGCGCCCGATAGCCCTGCCGAAACTGCGCCGGCGGATAGTGCATCGCCCGAGCCGTCACCGGAACCGGAGCCATCGGACGTGCCGCCCATGATCGTCGCCGATGCGCCCGAGCCGCCGCAGGGCGTGGTCGAGGCCCCGAAACCCGGCTTCAAGAACGCCCCGGGCGTCAAGGTGAACCGTCTGCCCAGCATCGGCGATACGCCCGACGCTGGGGCCGCCGAGGTCGCCGAGGTGCCATCGGTCGACCCGGCCGATGTACCGCCGATCGCACGCTATGCCGCAAAGTTCGACGACCCCGGCGCAGCGGCACTGGTCGCGGTCATCCTGATCGACCTCGGGGCGCAGGGCGCCGACATGGCCGGGGCAACGCCGCTGGGCCTACCGGTTACCGTCGCCATCGACCCGAATGCCCCGGACGCAGGTTCGCGCGCATCGGCCCTGCGTTCGGCGGGGATGGAGGTTGCCATACAGGTCAAGGACCTGCCGCGCGCCTCCTCGGCTTCGGACATCGAGGTTGCCTATCAGGCGATGCGCAGCGCGGTCGGCGAGGCCGTCGGGCTGTTCGGCGCGCCGGGGTCCGGCATGATCGAGGACAGCCGGCAAGCCGACCATTTCGTAGCCCTTGCCAAGGCGGATGGCCTCGGACTGTTCAGCCTGACCGGTGGCCTGAATGCACTGGCGCGCGATGCCGAAAGCGAAGGCGTGCCGCATGCCGAGGTCGAGCGTCAGGCCGATGCCGATGGCGCAGACAGCCGGGCAATCCGCCGTGCGCTGGACCGCGCGGTCTTCGAGGCGACGCAGACCGGAGAAGCAGTCGTGGCCCTGGAAAGCTCGGCCGCATCTCTCAACGCGCTGGTCGCCTGGGTCAAGGAATTGCCGGAATCCGTCGCACTTGTCCCCGCCTCGGCCGTCGCCGTCCGGTCCGTCGACAGGTAGGGCGCTAGCTGTTGCGCCGTGCGAACAGGCCCGCGTCCTCGGCCGCCCTGCGCAAGGCTTTCGACTTGTTGACGGTCTCCTGATACTCGGCCTCGGGGTCGCTGTCATAGACAACGCCACCGCCGGCCTGGATGTAGAGTTTTCCGTCCTTCACCACGCTGGTGCGCAGCGCGATGCACATGTCCATCTCGCCATTGGCGGCAAAGTAGCCGACCCCGCCGCCGTAGATGCCGCGCTTTTCCGGCTCCAGCTCGTCGATGATTTCCATCGCGCGCACTTTCGGCGCGCCTGACACCGTACCCGCAGGCAGGCCTGCCAGCAGGGCTGACAGCGCATCCTGCCCCTCGGCGATCTCGCCCACGACGTTCGAGACGATATGCATCACGTGGCTGTAGCGCTCGATGATGAATTGCTCGGTCGGGCGGACCGTCCCGACCCGCGCCACGCGGCCCACGTCGTTGCGCCCCAGGTCGAGCAGCATCAGATGTTCGGCCAGTTCCTTCGGGTCGGCCAGCAGGTCGGCCTCGAAGGCACGGTCCTGTTCGGGCGTCGCGCCACGCGGGCGGGTTCCGGCAATCGGGCGAACGGTGACGATGCCGTCGCGAAGCCGGACCAGGATCTCGGGGCTTGCGCCCACGATCTGATAGCTGCCGAAGTCGAAGAACGTCAGGAAGGGCGAGGGGTTCGTCCGGCGCAGCGAGCGGTA
>JBJOQI010000137.1:0-9410 GCA_046050045.1 Pseudomonadota bacterium
GAAGAGGTCGGGTGCGTCAGCCAGGAGCGAGATGACCTCGTGCGCCTCGGAGGGCGCGTTGTCCGAAGGGCGGGCGCGCAGTTCCTGCAGCGAGATGCGCAGGGCGACGGCGGCGCGTCCATGCGTCGCCTCGCGCACGGCATCGATAAGCTCGGCCACCAGACGCACGCGGTTGCGGGGGTTGCCGCCATAGGCATCGGTGCGGCGGTTGTAGTCGGACAACAGGAACTGGTAGGGCAGGTAACCCATGCCGGCATAGACATAGAGGATGTCGAAACCCGCGGTTTCGGCACGGCGGGCGGCGTCGGCGTGCCATCGGATCATGTCCGCGATGTCGTCGCGGTCCATCACGCGCGGGCGGGCCGGGGACATGAAGCCGGGATGTGTCGCCATCCAGGGTATGCCCGAGGGCGACAGGGCCGGGAACCGTGTCGTGCGGTTCACCGTGACTGCGCCGCCGTGCCAGAGTTCGACCGCAGCGAGCGCTCCATGCTCGTGGACCGCGTCGGTCATCAGGGCATGGGCGCGGATGTCGGCCTCGTCCCATAGCGTGGCGCAGGGAAAGGGGCTGTCGTCTGAGGTGGGATGGACCGAACAGGCCCCGGTCGAGACGACACCCCAGCCGCCTTCGGCCTTGGTCGCGCGAAAGGCGGCCCGCACCCGGGGGCTGGCGTTCGTCATGCCCGAGGCGTGGGGCACCTGGAAGAACCGGTTGGGCGCGGTCTTCGGCCCGATCCGCACAGGCTCGAACAGCAGGTCGTAGCGGGGATTGCGGGGCATGGCGCGTCCTTTATTGAACGGTTGTATAGTCGCCCTGCGCCGGGGTCCTGTCAATCGCCCGCTTTGCCCTATCCGCCCTTGATGCGCTGGATGAGATAGACCTCGGCATCGGGGGCGACCTCGGCCGAGAGGTTCGTCTCGATCACCCCGTTCACCGAGATCGAAACCCCCGCCTTGATGACGGGGGCGAGGGCCGGATGCGCCGTGACCAGCGCATCCAGCATCTGCCGGATTGTCCGGGCCTCGACCGTGACGACCTGGCGGTCGTCGGCCAGCCGCCGCAGCCCGGACCAGAGGTTGACGTCAACCATTCCTGGCCCGGATCGCCGCAAGAACCTTGGGCGGCGACAGGGGCAGGCTGCGCAGCCGCGCGCCGGTGGCGGCCGCGACAGCATTGGCGACGGCCGGAAGCGGCGGGGTGATGCCGGTTTCGCCGACCCCGCGGACCCCGTAGGGGTGGCCGGGGTTCGGAACCTCGACGATGACCGTGTCGATCATCGGCAGGTCCGAGGCGACGGGCACCCGGTAGTCGAGGAAGACCGGATTCTGCAGCCGCCCGTCCGCGCCGTAGACGTATTCCTCGTTCAGTGCCCAGCCGATGCCCTGTGCCGCGCCGCCCTGATACTGACCCTCGACATAGGCCGGGTGGATCGCGCGGCCCGCGTCCTGAACCACCAGATAGCGCAGCACGGTGGTGCGACCGGTTTCAGGGTCCACCTCGACGTCGACGACATGGGCGCCGAAGCTTGCGCCGTGGCCGCCTGCGGTCACCTCGTGGTGGCCCGAGATCGGTCCGCCGGTGCTGCCCATCTTGGCGCCGATTTCGGCGATGGACATAGGCGGGAACTTCCCGGCATTCGGTCCGGCCGGCTGGGCCGCCCCGTCGACCCATTCGACGGCATCGGCATCAATGTCCCATTCGGCCGCAGCCCGGGCGCACATCTGCCGGATCGCCTGTTTCGCGGCCTCGACGGCGGCCAGGCCACTGGCAAAGGTCGCGCGGCTGCCGTGGGTCGGTTCGTTGACGCCAAGCGCCCCGGTCTCGACCACGTTCACGCGCACGTCCTCGTAGGGAATGCCCAGCGTTTCTGCCGTCATCATCGCCAGCGAGGCGCGGCTGCCGCCGATGTCGGGCGTGCCGACCGAGACCGTCACCGTGCCGTCCTCGCCGATCGCCAGCGACACCGAGGTCTCGCCGCCGTGGTTGAACCAGAAGCCCGAGGCGATGCCGCGGCCCTGATTGGGGCCAAGTGGCACCTTCAGGTTCGGATGCGCCATCGCCGCCTGCAGCGTCTCGACCAGGCCGATGCGGTTGTAGGTGGGGCCGTAGCTCGACTTGGAGCCCTCGCGCACAGCGTTCTTCAGCCGGACAGCAAGCGGGTCGAGGCCGAGTTCCCTGCACATCTCGTCCAGCAGGCTTTCCACCGCGAAGGCTGCCATGGGCGAGCCCGGCGCGCGGTAGGCCGCGGCCTTGGGCCGGTTGGCCAGCACTTCATAGCCGTCGTGATGCACCGCCGGGATGTTGTAGCAGGCAAAGGCGCAGCTCAGCGCCTCGCCGACCGGCGACGCGCCGATGAAGGCACCACCCTGCATCCGGAAGTTCACCGAGGCCGCGGTCAGCGTGCCGTCCTTCTTCATCCCGATCTTCACGTCCATCGAGGCCGAGGCCGTGGGGCCGGTGGCGCGCAGAACCTCGGCGCGGCTCATCACCAGCTTGACCGGACGCCCGCCCGCCTTGCGCGACAGCGCCAGTGCCAGCGGTTCCATGAAGATCGTGGTCTTGCCGCCAAAGCCGCCGCCGATTTCCGACGGCGTGACCCGCAGTTGCGAGGCATCGGTGCCAAGCACCGCCGCGCACATCCGCCGGATGTACCACTGACCTTGCGTGCAGACCCACATCTCGCCCTTGCCGTCCTCGCCCAACTGGCCCAGGCAGGCGTGCGGTTCGATGTAGCCCTGATGGGTCGCTTCGGTCTTGTAGGTATGCTCGCGCACAAGGTCAGCTGCGGCGAATCCGGCCTCGAGGTCGCCGTGACCAAAGTCGATGCGGCGGACGACGTTCGGGTGCATGCCTTCGGGGACCGAATGGTCGGCGGTGCCCGCCCGGATCACCGGCGCGCCGGGCTTCATCGCCTCGTCGACGTCGATGGCGTGGGGCAGGACCTCGTACTCGACCTCGATCAGCCGCGCCGCGTCCTGCGCGAGCAGCTTCGAGGTCGCCGCAACCGCCGCGACGGCATGGCCGTCATAGAGTGCCACCTCGCCCGCGATGGTGTTTTCCTGCAGGTTCCAGTCTTCGCCGGTCAGCCCGGTCGGGAAGTCGGCCCGGGTCACGACCGCCTTAACGCCGTCAAGCGCCAGGGCCTTCGAGGCGTCGATGCGCTTGATCCGCGCATGGGCGTGGGGCGAGCGGACAACGGCCGCGTGCAGCATGCCGGGGGCAGAGATGTCAGCCCCGTAGCGCGCGCGCCCCGTGACCTTGTCGAGCCCGTCCGGGCGGTTCGGCCGCGTTCCGACAAGGCGGTAGGCGGCGGTCTTCAGATCGTCCTTCGGCATGGCTCAGGCCCCCCGCATTTCGGCGCCGGCGTCCATGACGGCGCGGATGATCTTGTCGTATCCGGTGCAGCGGCAGAGGTTGCCCGCCAGCCAGTACCGCACCTCGGTTTCGGTCGGGTCCGGGTTCTGCTCGAGCAGCGCCTTGGCCGCCACGAGGATGCCCGGCGTGCAGAAGCCGCATTGCAGCGCCGCGTGTTCGATGAACTTGCGTTGCAGCGGGTGCAGTTCGGAACCAGAGGACAGGCCCTCGATGGTGTCGATCCGCTTGCCCTGCGCCTCGGCCCCGAGGACGAGGCAGGAGCAGACCAGAACCCCGTCCAGCTGCACGGAACACGCACCGCAGTCGCCGGTGCCGCAGCCTTCCTTGGTGCCGGTCAGGCCAAGCTGGTCGCGCAGGCAGTCGAGCAGCGTGTCGCGGGGATCGGCGAGGAATTCGACCGGGTCGCCGTTGACCGTCGCGTTGACGTGGAACTTGCTCATTTCGCGTCTCCCTTCGCGCGGTTCAGGGCGATGCGCGCCGCGCGGCGCACCAGAACGCCCACCACGTCCTTGCGGAACTCGACGGTGCCGCGCTTGTCGGAAATCGGGCTGCTGGCGGCAATCGCCGCTTGGGCCAGTGCGGCTTCGGCCGCGTCGTCCAGTGTGGTCCCGATGATGGCACGGGCTGCTTCGGGCACCAGCCGCACGGTCGGCGCGACCGCGCCAAGGGCGACCCGCGCCTCGGTGATCCGGTCGCCATCAAGGCGCAGGTTCACGGCGGCACCGACGACCGCGATGTCCATCTCGCTGCGCGGGATGAAGCGCAGATAGGCGTCTCCGCCGTTCTTGCCGCGCGGGGGCAGGGTGACCGCGGCGATGATCTCGCCCGGTTTGAGCGTCGTGCGGCCGGGGCCTGCCGGAATGTCCTCGACCGCCACCTCGCGGCTGCCTTGCGGGCCGATCACCGTGACGCGCGCACCCGCGGCGACCATGCCCGGCACGCTGTCGGCGGCGGGCGAGCCGTTGCAGAGGTTGCCCACCAGCGTCGCGCGGCCCTGCACCTGGGTCGAGCCGACCAGTTGCATCCCTTCGACCACGCCCGGCCAGTCGGCCACCAGCGCCGCGTTGCGACCGAGCTCGGCCCCCGAGGCGGCGATGCCGATCCGCCAGCCGCCGTCGGCGGTGCGGGTGACGTCTTTGACGCCGGGGATGTGCTTGAGGTCGATCAGGTCATCGGGCGTCACCATCGCGGCCCGCAACTGAACCAGAACGTCCGTGCCGCCTGCGAGGAACCGTGTCAGCCCCTTGGCGTTCGCCGCAATTGCGACGGCCGACTCGAAGGTCGTTGGCGTGTGAAGTCTCATCCTGCCTCCCGGTGGGTATCGGTGCGGCCCGCATGCGGGCCGACCGGACTATTCGTCGTTCTGGCCGGGCGACGGACCGGTCGGGGACCGCGCCACCCGTTCCCGCAAGGAAGCCTCCCGGATGTCGCCGTGGCCGGGCGAAACGCCGGACCGGCAGAAACCGAAACCTGGGGGCACCCTGGGCGGGCAGCGCCCGGCACCGAAGCGCCGGGCGGCCCAGACCATTGGTAGTGACTCGCCGCGCCTGCGGCAAGCCGGACCTGCCGCGACCCATGCAGGAGCGGCGAACAAAGTTCGTCTGTTTACGACAGCCAGGGCAGGCCGGACGGGAACGCGCCCTTCAGGCGGTCACGGGCAGGTCTTCGTGCAGGCAGAGGATGTTGCCCTCGGGGTCGTTGAACCAGGCGGCTTTTTCCGAGCCGAGAACGCAGACATGCCCCTCCGTCTTGAAGCCCGGAAGGTCGTAGTCGGCAAAGACCACGCCGCGCGCCTTGAGGTCCGCAATCGAGGACAGGATGTCGTCGACCCGGAAGCTCAGTGCGGTATGTTCGGCCTTGGTGCCCTCGGGCTTGGGGAACAGCGCGATCTCGGTCCCGCCGCAGTGATAGACGACCTTGCCGTCGGGCTTTTCGACGCCCGCCGGAAGTGCCAGTGCCCGTTCGTAGAAATCACGCGCCCGCGCCAGATCGCGGACCGGCAGCATTACTGTCACCTGATTGGCGCTCAGTTGCATCGCACCCTCCCACCGGTGATCGGTGGGCCGATGCTACGCCTGAACCCGATTCTGCGCCAGATGCATGCGGGATCCGGAAACGCAGCCGAGGACCATCAGACAGAGACAGCTGACCGCAACTCGTCTTTCGCAAAGCTGCCCGCCGCGCCGGACAGCGATACGTTGCCACGCCGGAAGACGTAGACCTGATCGGCCAGATCATAGGCGAACTCGAAGTACTGCTCGACCAGAACGATCGCCATGTTGCCCTTGCCGCGCAGATACTTCAGCACCTCGCCGATCTGCTGGATGATGTTGGGCTGGATGCCTTCGGTCGGCTCGTCAAGCAGCAGCACCTTTGGCTGCATGATCAGCGCCCGGGCGATGGCGAGTTGCTGCTGCTGGCCGCCCGACAGGTCGCCGCCGCGGCGGTGGAGGAAGTCCTTCAGGATCGGGAACAGCGTGAAGATCTCGTCGGGGATGACATGCTGTCCCCGGGGCAGGACGGCAAAGGCGGTTTCGAGGTTCTCGCGGACGGTCAGGAGCGGAAAGATCATCCGGCCCTGCGGCACGACGGAAAGCCCGCGACGCGCCATGTCCTGGGCACGCAGGACGGGCAGGTCCGTGCCGTTCATCGCGACGCCACCGCCCGACCGCGGATGGGTGCCTGCGAGCGCCTTCAGGAACGAGGTCTTGCCCACCCCGTTCGGCCCCATGATGCAGGTGATCTCGCCGGCCCTTGCGGCGAAGTCGATGCCGTGGAGGATCTGGCTGCTGCCGTAGTGCAGGGTAAGTCCGGTGGTTGTAAGCATCAGCCGCGCCCCAGATAGACGGCGATCACCTGCGGATCGCGTGTGACGTGATCGAGCGAGCCTTCGGCCAGCACGGCACCTTCGTGCAGCACGGTCACGCGGCAGTTCAGGCGGCGGATGAATTCCATGTCGTGCTCGACCACAACGACCGCACGGGTCCGGGCGAGTTCGACCAGAAGCGCTGTTGTCTGTTCCCGCTCGGCCGGAGTCATGCCGGCTGCGGGTTCGTCCACCAGCAAGAGGCGCGGTTCCTGTGCCAGAAGCATCGCGATTTCCAGCCACTGCTTCTGCCCGTGGCTCAGCTCGCCCGACTTGCGGTGCAGGTGGTCAGCCAGCCCGACCTGCGCCGCCAGGTCGCGGACGCGGGCGAGGTCGGGTGCCTTCGGCTTCCAGAAAAGGACGGCCCAGGGGCTGCGGTTGGCCTCGAGGGCCAGGATCAGGTTGGCCTCGACCGTCTGGTCCTCGAAGACCGTGGGGCGCTGGAACTTGCGGCCGATTCCCTCGCGGGCGATGCGCGCCTCGTTCATGCCCAGGAGCGAGACGGCGCGTTCCCCGAAGGTCACGGTGCCGTCGTCGGGGCGGGTCTTGCCGGTGATGATGTCCATGAAGGTGGTCTTGCCAGCGCCGTTCGGGCCGATGATGGAGCGCAGTTCGGCGGGGCCGATCGAGAAGGACAGGTTGTTGATCGCGCGGAACCCGTCGAAGGTGACGGAGATGCCCGAGACCTCGAGCAGGGCGGTCATTGCTGCGCCTCCTGTTCCTGAAGGCTGCCGTCATCCGGCCCGAGCGGCGCGCCCTTGCGGTCGGGGGTGCGGATGTGAAGCAGCCGGTCGAAGATCCCGCCGATGCCCTTGGGGGCCAGAAGCGTCACGGCGACGAAGCTCAGCCCCAGGAGCACGAGCCACCAGTCGACCCAGTTGAGGCTGACCGGCCCAAGGGGGATGTCGGGCAGCCGGCCGGAGGTGAAGAGGCTGGACAGAAGCGAGACGAAGGCCGCGCCGATCACCGCACCGTATAGCCGCCCGCGCCCGCCGATGGCGACCCAGACGGCAAGGTAGATCGAGGCAATGGGGGCAAGCTCGGCCGGGTTGATGATGCCTGCCTGCGGGTAGTAGAGCACGCCCGCCAGCGCCGCGATGAGTGCGGTGAGGGTGAAGAGGAACAGCTTGTAGGTCTCGACCTGGTAACCAAGGAACCGCACCCGCGCCTCGTCGTCGCGGATGGCACGGATGACCGAGCCGAACTTGCCCGACACCACCCAGGCGAGGATCAGGTACCCAAGACCAAGCGCCAGTGCCGAGGCCCAGAAAAACCAGACCGAGATCAGGTCCTGCGAGACATCGCCGAGGCCAGGCAGGTTCTGCAGGCCCGACAGCCCGTTGTTGCCGCGCAGGCCGCTGTCGTTCTGGAAGAGGTAAAGCGACAGCGCCAGCGTCATCGCCTGGGTCAGGATCGAAAGATAAACGCCAGTGACCCGGCTGCGGAAGGCCAGCCAGCCGAAGACCAGCGCCAGCAGGCCCGGGACCGCAAGGGCAAGAAGCAGTTGCAGCGGCAGGGAATGGGCAAAGGTCCAGATGAACGGCAGGTCAGACGAGCCGACGACCCCGAAGATCTGGGTGGCGATACCCTGCTGCACTTCGCCTGGCGTCGCGGGCAGACCACCCTGCGACAGGGCCTGGACGACGATTTCCTCGGTCCGGGCATACATCAGCCACATGCCGATCATGTAGCCGCCAAGCGCAAAGAAGACCATGTGACCAAGCGAGAGGATCCCAGCGTAGCCCCAGATCAGGTCCATCGCCAGGGCAACAAGGCAGAGGCAGAGCGTCTTGCCGAGCGTCTTGACGAAAGAGGTCGAGACGAGGCCCGCACCAAAGGCCTCGGACATCAGCGTGACGCCAAGGGTGAACAGCGCCAGCACTGCAAGGAAGATCAGGACGTTCGGGTTTCGTGACAGGTAGCTGCGGGTCATGGTCAGTCTCCGGCCGCGCGGCCGCGCAGGGCGATGATCCCCCGCGGGCGGACCTGGATGAAGAGGATGATGAACAGGATCATGTAGGTCTGTGCGGCCAGCGTGTTCGAGGGGTTCAGGAACTCGATCACCTTCTGCAGCCCGCCGATCATCGTGGCTCCGGCCAGCGTGCCCCAGACGTTGCCGACCCCGCCGACAACGACGGTCATGAAGCTTTGCACGATGTAGTCCGCGCCCATCTCGGACGTGACCTTGGCGTAAAGGCCGATGGCCACCCCCGCGATGCCGGCGATGCCGGAGCCGAGCCCGAAGGTCAGCATGTTGATGCGGTCAGGATTGATGCCCATGCTCGCGGCCATTGCGGGGTTTTGGGTGACCGCGCGGACCTCGAGCCCGAGGCGCGTGCGTTTCATCAGCCAGAGGAAGAAGACCAGGAAGATCAGCGCCAGCACGAAGATCGCGATGCGGATGTAGCTGATCGAGACCACGTCGTTAAAGGTCAGCGCCCCATCGAGCCAGCCCGGCGCCGTCAGGGGGCGGGCCTGAGTGCCAAAGATGTTCTTCAGGACCTGCTGCAGCGCGATGGAAATGCCGAAGGTTGCCAGCAGCGTCTCGAGCGGCCGCTTGTACAGGTGGCGGATGACCAGGCGTTCCATCGCGACGCCCGCGCCGAAGGTGACGGCAAAGGCAAGTGGCAGGGCGATCAGGATCGACAGCGTGTAATCCGGCACGAAGAGCTGGACGACAAAGCCGGTATAGGCGCCGATGGTGATGAACTCGCCATGCGCCATGTTGATGACGCCCATCACGCCGAAGGTGATGGCAAGGCCGATGGCTGCAAGGAAGTAGATCGCGGCCAGCGACAGGGCATCAAGGCCGAGGTCGGCGGCCTGCATCGCGGCAACCTTGCGGTCGATCCTGGCCAGGGCCGCGGTGGCAGCGGCGGTTAACGCAGCATCGGGTTCGGCAAAGACCTCGTAGAAGCCGTGGGCTGCCAGGGCCGCGGCAGCTTCGTCGTCGGTGGCTGCAACCGGAACCGCGCCAGAGGTTTCGAGCGCCGTATAAGCCCGGTCGCGCGCGTCCTGCCTGGCAAGGTCGGCCACCGCGACGCCGCCGACGCTGCCATCAACGATGTTGGTCAAAAGCGCTTCGCGCTGATCCTCGGCCGTCAGGCGGGCGGGGGCCAGATCGGCCGCGACCAAGAGGTCATAGGCCTCGGCCTCGGTCAGGTCGCG
>JBJOQI010000138.1:0-5723 GCA_046050045.1 Pseudomonadota bacterium
CGCCATCGTTGCCGCGCTGGGGCAGGGCCGCATCGTCATCGACGAGGCGCAGGCCACGGTGCACGAGGCCAAGCTGCTGCGGCTCGACTGCACCAAGGCGCGCATCGGGCTAGGCTGGGTGCCGAAGCTCGGCTTTGAAGATTGTGTACGACTGACCGCCGACTGGTACGGCGCCTGGGCCAATGGGGCAGACCCCCAAACGCTCACGCTGTCGCAGATCGGCACATACGAGGACCTGGTATCTTGATGACTGCTTCCGTTCCCAACTGCCGGTCCTGCGGCGCGGCCCTGACGATCACGCTGGTCGATCTGGGCTTTTCGCCGCTTGCGAATTCCTACATACCCGCCGACCGCGCCGGCGCACCCGAGGCACGTTACACCCTGCACGCCCGCGTCTGCCCCTCCTGCTGGCTCTGCCAGGCCGACGATGCGGTGCCCGCGAATGAAATCTTCGACGGTCACTACGCCTATTTCTCAAGCTTTTCAGACAGCTGGCTGGCGCACTGCAAGCGCTACGCGAACCAGATGACCGAAAGCCTGAACCTCGGCCCCGACAGCCTGGTGGTCGAGATCGCCTCGAATGACGGCTACCTGCTGCAGTACTTCGTGCAAAAGGGCATCCCCGTGCTCGGGGTCGAGCCCACCGCCAACACCGCCGCCGAGGCCGAGAAGAAGGGCGTGCCGACCCTGGTAGAGTTCTTCACCGAAGACCTCGCCCGCCGCCTTGCCTCCGAAGGCAAGCGCCCCGACCTCATCTGCTCTGCCAATGTCCTCGCGCATGTGCCCGACATCAATGACTTCGTGCGCGGCGTCGCGGCGCTTCTGTCGGGCGATGCCGTCTATACCGTCGAGTTCCCGCACCTGCTGAACCTCATCCGCGAGGTCCAGTTCGACACGATCTACCACGAACACTACTCCTACCTGTCGCTGCTCGCGGTCGAGACGATCTTCGCCAAGGCCGGCCTGCGCGTCTTCGACGTCGAGGAGCTGCCGACCCACGGCGGCAGCCTGCGCGTCCACGCCTGCCTCACGGCCTCGTCCAGGGCCGAGCGCCCGGGCGTCGCCAAGGTCCGCGCCGACGAGGCCGCGGCCGGTTTCGACCGCCCCGAAGGCTACGCCGGCTTCGCCGCAAGGTGCGAGGCCGTGCGCTCGGGCCTGCTTGACTTCCTGTCGCAGGCGCAGGACGCCGGGCGCAGCGTCGCGGCCTACGGCGCGGCGGCCAAGGGCAATACGCTGCTGAACTATTGCGGCGTCGGCCCCGACCTGATCGCCTATTGCGTCGACCGCAACCCGGCCAAGCAGAACACGCTTTTGCCCGGCAGCCATATCCCCGTCTTCGGGCCCGAGGCGCTGCGCGACCGGCGGCCGGACTATGTCCTGATCCTGCCCTGGAACCTCCGGACCGAGATCATGGGCCAGCTGGCCGATCTGCGGGCGCAGGGCACTCAGTTCGTGACAGCCATCCCCTCGATCAGCATCATGGCCTGACCATGACCGGATCGCATGTCATCGTCACCGGAGCCTCTGGCCTGATCGGCCGGGCGACCGTCGCGGCCCTGGCCGCGGGCGGGCACCGGGTGACCGCCCTGTCGCGGCGCGGTGCGCCGGTGCCGGGCGCAGACAGCGTGATCGCCTGCGACCTGCTCGACCCGGCTGCGACCGGACGCGCGGTCTCTGCCGCCGCCGCCTCGCACCTTGTCCACCTCGCCTGGGCCGACGGCCGCGACCGCTGGACCTCGCCGGACAATGACCGTTTCGCGGCGGCGCTGCCGGGCCTGCTGGCCGCCTTCGCGGCCGCCGGCGGCAGGCGCGCCCTTTGCGCGGGCAGCTGCGCCGAATACGACTGGTCGGCCATGCCGCTGTCCGAGACGACGCCGCTTCGCCCCGCCTCGCCCTATGGGCGCGCCAAGGCGCGCGCCTTCGCCCTTGCGACCGACAGTGCCATGGCCCTCGGCCTGTCCCTTGCATGGGCGCGGCCCTTCTTCGTCTATGGCCCCGGCGAGCCGCAGGGCCGCCTGATCGGAGACCTCGTGCGCGGCCTGCGCGCCGGACAGACGGTCGACTGCACCGATGGCAGCCAGCGGCGCGACTACCTCTTTTCGGCCGACCTCGGGCAGGCGATGGCGCTGCTGCTCGACAGCCCGCACCAGGGCCCGATGAACCTTGCGTCCGGGCAGGCCCTGCAGGTGCGCGCGCTGATCGACGAGGTCGCATTCCAGACCGGCCGCGCCGAACTGGTCCGCCTTGGCGCGCGGCCGCGTCCGCCCGGCGACCCGGACGAGGTGCGGGCCGACATCGCCCTTGCCACGCGAACCCTCGGGTTCCGCCCGCGCTATGACCTGCGCGCCGGCATCGCGGCGCTGCTGGCCGCCGAACGGGTGGCGGCATGATCGCCCGGCTTCGCCCCAACGCCGACACCGGCGACCGCCAGCGCTTCCTGCGCTTCCTGGTGACGGGCCTTGTCAACACCGGCTTCGGCTATGGCGTCTATGCGATCCTTGTCCTGGCCGGACTGCCGCCGCAGACCGCGCTGGCGCTCGCCTTCGCGCTTGGCGTCATCTGGAACTACGCAATCCATGCCCGCTTCGTGTTCGGCACCCGGGGTTACGCCCGCTTGCCCGCCTATGGCGCGGTCTATCTTGCGCTCTACGGGCTGAACGCGCTTGCGCTCGGCGCCGCTCTGCGGGCCGGCATCGCGCCGCTTCTGGCGCAAGCTGTCCTGACGGTCATCATGGCCGGAATTTCCTTCTTCGCGATCTCGGTCGCGCTGACCGGCAACCTGCCCGGCCATCGCCGGACGGGGTAAAGCTGACATGAACGGGGTGGGTGAAAGCATGGCAATCACATCGGCAGCAGCGGGCCGCCGCCTGCGCGGACTGGCGCGGCCCAAGGTGCTCTGGGCGGCGGGCCTTCTGACCCTTGTGGCCCTCGTGTCGCTCGCAGGCATCACCTGGGTGCGCCAGACAACCGGCATGTACGAGCTTGGCCAAAGCGCCACGCCATACTTCCTGCCCGACCACGTGCTTCTGCTCTATGTCCTGACGCCGCTGGCTACGCTGGCCACGGCGCTGTTCTTCCTGTCACCGGGCCTGCTGCTCGCCGCCACCTACGGGCGCGAAAAGGGCGCGGCCTACTGGCTGATGTCCGCCGTCGCATGGAGCACGGCCTCGATCACGCTGGTCTCCACCGTCGCGCAGCTGGCCTCGGGCATCGTGCTGAAGGGCCCGACCTTCTGGCTGGTCGTCCTGACCACGGCGCTCGCCGCGCTTGCGCTCTTCACCCGACGCCTTTCCGCGGGCCGCCGCGCGCTGGTCCGCTTCGGCCCCTCGCGCACCGACCTCGGCGTCGGCGTGATCCTGTTCCTCGGCCTTCTCATCGCCCTTTCGCCCAAGTTCTACTGGGAGAACTTCACCGGCGACGGCCACGGCGCGCTGAAATTCGCGCGCCTCTTCATCCACGAGCTCTGGCCCTTCTGGATGCCCGAGGCCGGCCCCATCGCCAAGGCGCCGGGCCTGTCGATGGTGCTGTTCGTCCTGCCCGAAAGCTGGTTCGTGCGGCTCTGGGGCGAGGCGGAATACTCCGTCCGCGCGCCGCTCCTGATGTATGTGGCGATGGTCTACCCGATCCTCGCCGCGCTGATCCGCTCGGGCCGCGACATCGCCATCCGCCATATCGACCACGTCCTGATCGGGGGCGCAGTCGCGCTCTATGCCTTCGTCATGATCTATTCGGGCGGCTACAACCCCTATTTCGGTGACAGCCCGATGCCCGCCGCCCGCGAGACGCTGGCGCTGATCTTCTTCATCGGTTTCCTGCTCGCCTATTGCGAGGACCGGCTCGGGATGATGATCTTCGCGGGCCTGATGGGCTCGATCACCATTCCCACCGGGGGCCTCTGGATCGGACTGATCGCGCTGATCGGCTGGCTGTTCTGGCGCCCGCGCGACATCCGCCGCACCAACGCGGCCTTCATCGCCGTGTTCTTCGCCGTCCTCACCTCGGTCATCATTCCCTGGACGATCGAATTCGTGAAGTTCTACTACCCCGGCAACAACGAGTTCAGCGCCATGGCCATCGTCGACCGCCTGCGCTATGTCTCGCTGGCCGACTGGGAGCGCTTCGCCTTTGCCATCGTGCCCTGCGGCATCGTGCCGGTAATCGCGCTCTTTGCCTGGAAGCGGCAGGACAACGTGGCGCGCGTGACCACGGTGCTGACGGCCGTCTTCTTCCTGTTCTTCTACCTGCAGGGCTATCGCGTCCTGCTGCACCACTTCGCCCCGATCATGCTGACCCCGCTCATCGTCTTCTGGCGCGCGCCTTGGGTCCATGCCGGATCCTTCGCGCCCTTCGCGCGGCCGCTGGTCGCTGCGGGCCTTGCCGGGGCGCTCTGGCTGTCCTGGCCGGTCGAGATGAAGATGCACAACTTCGACCGCATCATCGGCCAGCACGTCGAAACCAGCGGCCCCCGCTTCGAGAACGCCCCCCGCGACCCCGGCGACCGCTACCGCGGCTTCAGCCCGCGGGCGATCCACGCCGCGCATGTGCTGCTGGGCCAGCTCTTCCCGATCGGCTACAGCGACGACGACCTGAAGACCGCCTTCTTCGGCGCGCCGCTGGTCTGGTGGTACTATTCCGAGGCCCCGAAGCCCGAGGGTCAGGTCATCAACTACCGCCTGAAACCCCTGGCCGAGGCCACGCCCGAGGACGGCACGCTCTTTGCGCAAGAAGATGAATACGGCCTCTTCATAAAGGACATGGCGCTTTACGAACAGCACCGCACCACGATCCTTCCTGCCAATACCGGCGCACCGATCTTCGTTGTGCCGCGCAACCAGATGTTCGGCGGCGGCGCCACGATGAAGGACCGGGTCGTGATCGACCTGGTGGCCGTCGCCCGGAAAATCGTCGGAATGTGAGTGACTGCTGATGGATGTCTCGCGCCTTGCCTTTGTCTCTGCCGCCGGCCTTCTGGGCGTGGGTGGCCTGGTCTCGACCGGCATGTATGCCGCCCACCACGAATGGGCGATCTACGGCTGGATGGTCTCGGGCGTCGACACGGTCCAGACCCTGATCGAGGAAATCCCGAACCTGCGCGGGACCGAGCCGGTGCATTTCCTCGAACCCGCCCGGTACGAGGGGCAGGGCGTCACGGTCAACACCAAGCCCGGCGGCGAGGGCGACCTGATCCTGTTGTCGGGGTTCCTCGAGGATGACAACAAGGTCCGCCTGATCCGCCGCGACGGCAGCATCGTCAACGAATGGCGTCTGCGGGCCTCGCAGTTGCTGCCCGATCCGGCACAATGCCGCAACCCGCCCAACACCGACTGGAACGCCATCGCCCATGGCACCATCGCCACGCCCGAGGGCGATATCGTCGTCTCGTTCGAAAGCTGCGGCGCGGTCCGGCTTGACCGCTGCGGCAAGGTGGAATGGGCCACGACCGAAGTCACGCACCACTCGCCCAACTGGCTTGCCGATGGCGGTGTCGTCATCGCGGGCGGACGCTACGTGGACAAGACTGCCAGGGATCTGCCCTGGCCCTATGACGGGCCCTATTGGGAAGACCTGCTGTTCCGCTACGCGGCGGATGGCACGCTCACCCACGAACACGCGGCCACCGCCATGTTCAAGGACAACGGCATGGCCCCGCAGCTGAACTCTGGCAGCGCCTTCAAGACGCGGGTCGACGGCGAGTTTCACCTCAACGAGATCGAGGAACTGCA
>JBJOQI010000139.1:0-4348 GCA_046050045.1 Pseudomonadota bacterium
ACCCGCGCATCCGCTTCCTCGGGCGCAAGACGCCGGACGAACTGAATGGCTATTACCGGGGCGCGCTGGGGCTGATCGTGCCGTCGGTCTGCTACGAGACCTTCGGGATCATCCTGATCGAGAGCTTCCGGCTGGGAACGCCGGTCATCGCGCGCAGGCTTGGGCCGTTCCCCGAGATCGTCGAGCGGGCCGGGGGCGGTGCGCTGTTCTCGACCGAGGACGACCTGATCGCCGCGATGCGGGCGCTGCAGCACGAGCCAGGCGCACGCGACCGGATGGGGGCGGCGGCGCGGGCAGCCTTCGAAGGGGTCTGGCGCGAGAACCGGGTTATGGCGGCCTATGGCGCGGCACTGGCCCGGGCGGCGCATCGGCGGGGCGACCGGGCGTTGCAGCAGGCGCTGGAAGGCGGGGCCTTCGAGGGCGGCGCGCGCTAGGGGGCGAGCGTGCCGATCCGGTGGGCGTTCGCCATGACGCCCAGCGTGATCGTCGTCGCAGGGATCGCAGGCAGGCTCGACGCGTCGATCAGGTGCAGGCGCGACAGGCCATGCGGCCGGCCGAGGACGTCGGACTGGCCCGCGGCCGGAGCCTTTGCCATCGGGACCGAGGCCCCGACATGAAAGCTTGCCCCTGCCGCACCGGGCCGGGCGGCGCGGCGGATCGGTTGCAGGCCGGCAAGCGACAGGGCGCGGCCCACGCGGTCGAGGGCAAGTGCCAGCACGCGGTCGGTATCGGCATTTCGGTCAACGCGCGCGACAAGCCTGCCGTCCGGCGCAAGGCGCAGGACGATGCGGTGGGAATGGTCCGAGTGCAGGAAGGTCTGCGCGACGATCAGCCGCCGCGCGAGGGCGCGCAGAAGCGGACCGGTGCCGGGGATGCCCTTGCCGTAGGACGCGATCAGGTCGCGGGGGAAATACTCGTTCCAGGTATAAAGCTGCGCGTGGACTAGGTGCGGCGAGACTTCGGGGGCGTCGAGTTCCAGGAAGGCCTGCGGCAGAGTATGAAACGCGCCTCTGTCAGGCCTGCGGGGCGCGGTCCAGAGGTGCAGGGCGGGCAGGAAGGCCTGCTGGCTGTCGCGCAGGGTGATCTGTGGCAGGCCGGGCAGCGAGGCCAGCAGGATGCGCGCGGTTTCCAGAACCCCGGCGCCAAGAAAGGCGCGGTCGGCTGTCAGGGTGCTGCCGTCCTGAATCGTCAGGGTGATGCCCTCGGCGGTTTCGGCGAAGCTGCGCAGGACCGTGCCGGGGCAGTAGTCGACCAAAGGGTGCGACCGCAGGTCGGCAAGCGCCTGGCGCGCCGACCAGATCAGGCCCCAGGGGCAGCCGTGCAGGCACTGGCCGCAAAGGCTGCAGTCGGAGGCAACGGCCTGCCGCGCCTGTCCGGCTGTAATGCCCAACCGGTTCAACCCGTCTTTCGCCCGGGCAAGGCGGTCGAGAAGTCTCTCCGCCTGCGGTGATGGACGCAAAGGGTCGCGGCCCTGCATCGGCACGCCCGGAAACAGGGCTGCGAGGTCGTCCACGCGCCCCGACACCGGAATGAGCGAGGCGACGGCCGCGGCGTGGCGGTCCATCTCTTCGGCCGGGACCGGCCAGCCGGCCATGTCCTTATGCGCATAGGGCAGGACAGCAGAGCCCCAGAGGTTCGACAGGCCCCCCGACGCCCGCGACGCGCGAAGGGCGATGCCCGCGCTGTCCGCGAAGGTTTCATCGCGCGGCTCCATCGCGAAGTCCGATCCATAGCGGCGGACCTGTCCGGGGGCGGTCTCGAACTGCGGGGCCTGCCACCCGGGGCGCATGTCGTCGGACCAGGCCCCGGCTGCGCTGGCGCGGCGGGCCTCGGCCTGCGGTTCGAGGTCACGGCCGCCGTCGAGCAGGATGACCCGGCGCCCCCGGGCGATCAGCGCATGGGTCGCGGCGATGCCGGACGGCCCCGTGCCTATGACGACATCGGCCATCTCAGTCCCGGTGCAGGACGACGACACCGCCGTCGCCGAGCGTGCCGGGGAACCACTTAACCTCGGTCAAGGCGGGGTTCGCGTCGGCGTCAAGCGCGGGGATGTTGCGGAAGGCCCGGCCGGGGAAGGCAACGACGAAGGTGACCGGCCCGGGCGCGGCCATGGCGGCGTCAAACTCTTCCACGGTGAAAAGCGGGGTCCAGTCGGTATGGAAATGGCCGGTGAAGGCGGTCGAGGCGTGGCCTACGGCAAAGACCCGCTCGCCGGGTTTGCGGGTGGCTTCGACCAGGGCGACCGCGCCCGCCAGGTCCTGCTTGGGGTGGGCGTAGTTGCGCAGCAGCAGCGGGACCGAGACCACCGCCATCAGCAGGACGGCCAGCGGGAAGATGATCCGCGCGACGGCCGGGTCCTTGCCGCGTTCAAGCACCGAACAGATCAGCCTTACGCCAAGGACGATGAGGATGAGGACAAGGCCGATGTCGACGAAGAAGAAGCGCGGCCAGATCCGCATGCCGACCACGGTCAGCAGCACGACCGTCAGGACGACATGGGCGAGGACCGAAAGCGGGAAAAGCCGGTCGCGCCGCCAGACCGATGCGGTGCCGAGCAGGACCAGAAGCGCGACGCCAAGCCCGGCCACGGTCACCATCGCGCCCTGCGAGCCGAAGCCGGTCCGCAGGCCCTCGGCCAGGGTCCAGAGCGGGTTCTGGTATTCCTGCATCCGGTCGACGGCCGAGGTGCCTGAGACCTCCGAGATGCTGGCGAGGATACCCGGGATGATCGGCAGGTAGAGCAGGATGCTGAGCAGGCCGCCGAGGATGAAACCCATCAGCGGCAATCCCAGAATCCGGCGGTCGAGCAGGCCGGTCGCCACGCCATGGAGGACGACGCCGAGCCAGACAAGCCCGAGAGCGGCGAACAGGAAGGCCCCGGTCAGGTGAGTGAAGACCGATGCCGCGAGCATGACCGCGAACCAGGCCCAGGTCGCGCGGTCGGGCGCGCGCATGCCGCGCAGGAACAGGATCATGCCGATGGTGCCGAACAGCGCCAGCCCCGTGTAGCCGCGCGCGTTCTGCGAGAACCAGATGTGATGATAGGACAGCGCCAGCAACAGGGCCGTCGCATGGGCCACGGCACTGCCGCCAAGCGCGCGCGCCAGCACCCAGACCGCAGCAATCGAGCCAAGCCCCATCAGCATCGCCGGAAGCCGGATCGCCGCAGGGTCTTCGCCCAGCACCTGCATCGAAGCCTTGGCGAACAGGTCGTGCAGGTAGTGGTGGTTCATCGAATAGTCCGAGATCATCTGCGCCCAGGGCAGGCGGAGATGCGTCTCGACCGTCAGGATCTCGTCGTACCAGAGCGGCGCGTTCAGGCCCCAGAGCCGCAGCGCCAGCGCGACCAGCAGGATCGCGCCGAGCCAGAGCATGTCCTTGCGGTCGCTGTCCATCATGCGGGCTTCACGGCACGGACAAGCACCAGCATCTCGAAGTTCGGGTCGTGAGTGTCAAGCTCGGTCTGGTCGATCTCGGATGCGGCCAGCCCGTGCAGGTTGCAGATGCAGGTGAAGACATTGCCCACGGTCGAGACCTGGACGTGGTCCTTGGGGAAATGCGCGTGGAACAGGCGCCGCTTCGACTGGGTGGTGAAGTGCCAGTATTCGCCCCAGTCGTCGACCCCCTCGCGCCGCGCCACACGGGTCATGCCGTGCGAGGTGCACAGGACCACGCCGCCCGGCTTCAGGATGCGGTGCAGGGTGGCGATGGCCTTGTCGACCTCGAAGATCATCTGCAGCGTCTGGGTGATGATGATGCAGTCGAAGCTGTTGTCGGGGATATGCGGGGCGTCGGTCAGGTCGGCGACGATGGTGGCCTGCGGGTTGCCCTCGACATAGTTCAGGACATCGGCCTGCGTGACCCGGTCGCCGCCGAATTTCCGGATATAGGTCGGATCGCCCATCTCGAGGCAGCGGCCCTTCACGTCGGCGCTGTTTTTGCCAAGGAATTCCTCGATGTAGTAGCGTTCGATGGTCAGCAGGTCGCGGTCCTTGCCGAAGATCGCGCTGATCGGCGACAGGCGGCGCAGACCGCCGAAGTTCACGCTGCCCACCGGCACTGACTGCAGCCTGTAGCGGCGCTGCTGGGCGCGGATCCAGTTGCGGGTCTTCTCGGGCAGAAGCACCGTCGCGGTATCGCGGACAAGCTTTTCGAGGCGGGCGCCAGGGGTCATGTCATATCCTCTCAGGCGGCTTTCGCGCGGCGTTTTTCGGCGATCACGTCGGCGATGATCGTCTCAAGCCCACGGCGTGGACGGAAGCCGGTGAAGCGTTCCAGCTTCGAGACGTCGGGCAGGCGGCGCATCATGTCCTCGAACCCGGCCGGATAGGCCTCGGAATAGGGGATC
>JBJOQI010000140.1:0-4468 GCA_046050045.1 Pseudomonadota bacterium
TTCACGAAATCCTGCGCCACCAGCGGGTCGCCGTTCGACCATTTCAGGCCCTCGCGCAGGTGGAAGGTATAGGTCAGGCCGTCGGCGCTGACCTCCCAGCTTTCGGCCGCACCCGGCACGATCTCGCCCGCGGGGCCAAAGTTGATCAGCCCCTCGTAGGCGTCCATCTGGATCCAGCCCGCCGCCGCGTCGAAGTTCACATGCGGGTCAAGCGATGACCATTCCGACCCGATGCCGCGATCCAGCGTGTCGTCGGCCAGCGCCGGTGCCGCGGCCAGCAGCGCCGTGGCCAGAAGCAGGCCGCGCAACGATCGTTCAATGCGTCTCATCCCAGTCTCCCTGTTTGGCATCTCAATCCGACAGCAGATCCCCCGTCCGTACCGGCACGGCCCCCGCCACATGCGCAAGGCTCTGCCCTTTCGTGCAGGAACGCCAGAGTTCGTTGCGGAACATCACCCCCGCGACGGGCGACCGGACCGGGTGCCGTTCGCCCGTTTGCGGGTCCACGACATGGCCCAGCAGGGCTCCCTCGCCGACCCGCGCCCCCGGCATGACCGACCAGACCACAACGCCCCCAGCCGGGGCAAAGACCTCGGCCGCGCCCGCCAGCGGCAGGTGCGGCGCATCGGGGCGCTCCGGCATCATCGCCTGCCCCCGCAGGGCCCCCACCGCCCCCAGGAAGATCATCAGGTTGCGCGCATCGGCCGCCGCAAGGCTGTCGGACACATCGAACTGCCCGCGGTATTCCAGCGTCGTCGAGAAGCACCCCGCCGGAACCGGATGGCGCGCGCCATAACGCTCGCGGAACCGCAGCCAGGGCACCGTATGCGCCTCGTCAAAGGCATGGCCGCCCGAGACCTCGGCGATCAGCGCAAGCTCGGCCCCGACCGCCCGGCACAGCAGCGCCGTGTCCTCAGGCCGTGCCGGCGAGGCATAGAGATGCATCACCGCCTCGTGGTCGCAGTGCAGGTCCAGCACGTAGTCGGCATCGCAGGACCATTGCATCAGCGCAACCCGCAGCTCCTCCGCCTCGGTCCGCGCCTCGGCGCGTGCCAGCGCCGCGCGCAGCTCGGCCCGGATCAGCTGCCGGTTCTGCGCCGCATCACCGGTCAGCCGCCCGTCGAGCCGGTCGCCCACCAGCGCCGCCAGATCGGGATAGAAGCGGTTGAAGTTGCGCAGGCTGTCCGCCTCGTGCCGCCCGAGCGGCCGCCCGTGCGCCCATTGCGACAGGCCCACCGGGTTGGCGAAAGGCACCACGCGGATCTCTCCGGCGACCTGTCCCCGCTCTTCGGCGTCGGAAAGCAGCGGGATCAGGTGCTGAAGGATCAGGATGCCCGGCATCTCGTCGGCATGCAGCCCGGCCTGAAGATAGACCACCGGCGCGCCGTCCGGGACGACCTCGGGGCCAAAGACGTGACAGTCGATCTGGCGGGTCGTTCCCGCGCTCGCCCGATCCAGCGTCCGGGCGAGGCGCCGCATCAGGTCGCACCACCGCAGAGGGGCGCGCCCGCCGCGCGGCTGGTTGCCCGACCTGAGCTTTTCTCGCCGAGCTGCATGACCCCCGGATCCCCCTGTTGAATGACTATGCAACAAGACCCGGCAGGCGGCAACGCCTTTGTCCGGGCGGGTGCTTCGGCCACCCCGGACAGCAAGGCGGCCCCGCCTGGGGGCCGCCTTTTCGGGTCAGACCGCCTGCGGCGGCTTCTTTCCCATGATGATCATCCCCAGGATGTCGTCGTCGGTGACCTCGTTGACGTTCACCGTCCCGACCCGCTGGCCGTTCTTCATCACCACCGCCCGGTCGCAAAGCTTCATGACATTGTGGATGTCATGCTCGATCAGGAAGATGCCCAGGCCCTGGTTCTTCAGCTCCTGGATCAGCTCGGCCACCATCTGGGTCTCGTGCGGGCCAAGCGCTGCGGTCGGTTCGTCCATGATCAGGATCTTGGCGTTGAAGTAGACCGCCCGCGCAATGGCGACCGACTGCCGCTGGCCACCCGACAGGGCGCTCACCGGCACGCTGAACTTGCGGAAGTTCGGGTTCAGCCGCCCCATGATCTTGCGCGTCTCGGCTTCCATCTTCGTCTCGTCGACGAAGCCGAAGCTGTTGACCAGTTCGCGCCCGAGGAACAGGTTCGACGCCGCATCGAGGTTGTCGGCCAGCGCAAGCGTCTGGTAGATCGTCTCGATGTTCAGCGCGCGGGCGTCGCGCGGGTCGTTGATCTCGACCTCCTGGCCGTTGATCAGGATTTGCCCTGAGTCCTTCTGATAGGCGCCCGACAGGCACTTGATCAGCGTCGACTTGCCCGCGCCGTTGTGGCCCAGAAGTCCGACAACCTCGCCGGGATACAGGTCCACCGTCACATGGTCGACGGCCCGGATGCCGCCGAAGGCGATCGAGATGTCGCGCATCTCGACCAGGGGGGTGCCTCGGTTCTGTGTGCTCATGGCTGTTGCCCCCGTCACTTGATGCGCTTGCGGTAAAGGATGTCGAGATAGACGGCGATGACCAGGGCCACCCCGATCACGATCTTGCGGTAGGACCCGTCGCCGAAGCCGATCAGCACCATGCCGGTCTGCAGCGACACCAGGACGAAGGCCCCGATCACCGCGCCGTAGATGGTGCCGACGCCGCCCGACAGGGCCGTGCCGCCGACGACCGTGGCCGCGATGACCGAAAGTTCGTCAAGATCGCCCAGCGCGTTCGTGGCCGAGTTCAGGCGCGCCGAGGCGATGACCCCGGCCAGACCCGACAGCAGGCCCATCAGCGTGAAGATCTTCACCGTCATGGCGCGGGTATTGATGCCCGACAGGGTTGCGGCCTCGGGGTTGCCGCCGATGGCGAAGACGTAGCGGCCAAAGCGGGTGCGGGTCATCAGGATCGTCATCAGGATGGCGACCGCGGCAAGGATCAGCACCGGATAGGCATAGCCGTGGCTGATGAAGACCTCTTCCGGGACCTCCTGGCCAAGCTTGGTGTAGTAGTCCTTGATGATGCCCTTGGGCCAGGGATAGGCATTCGCGATCCAGGCCGACAAAAGCAGCAGGCCGCAGCCCAGGATGCCCATGAACCACTCGGCCCACATCGGGCGCAGGGCAAAGCCGTGCAGACGACGCGCGGCCCGGCCGCGCAGCATCATCCAGACCACGCCGAGGCAGGCAAGCACCGCGATGATCCAGGTGCCGGTCGCGCCGATCGCGCCATAGGGCCCGCCGCCAAGCAGCGCAAAGGTCTCGTCCACCGGCGAGATCGTGCGCCCGTTCGACGCCAGGAACGCCACGCCGCGCCAGACCAGCAGGCCGCCCAGCGTCACGATGAAGGACGGAATGTTGCGGTAGGCGATCAGCCAGCCGTGGAAGGCACCGATCAGCGCGCCGCAGGCAAGGCCGAAGACGACGGTGATGATCCAGATCGTCGGGTTGCCGATCCCCATCGAGGGCGGCAGCCATTCGACCTGCAGCAGGCCCATGTACATGCCCGTCACGCCCACGATCGATCCGACGGACAGGTCGATGTTGCGGGTGATGATGACCAGCACCATGCCCGTCGCCATGATCGCGATCGAACAGGTCTGCACCGACAGGTTCCAAAGGTTCCGCGGCGTCAGGAATGCCCCTTCACCGTTGATCCACCAGCCATAGACGTGGAAGGCCACCCAGATCAGCAGAAGTGCCCCCACCATGCCCAGAAGACGGGGATCGATTTCGGTAGCGCGCATGAAACGGGCGATGGGCCCGCCCTGTGCGTCGGCCCCGATGGTCTTGTCGGTCGCTTGTGTCATGTCCTCGTCCAGCCTGAACAGGAAAGAGGGGCGATGCTGTGCCGGATGACCGGCCGTATGCCGCGTCCCCCCAAGAACGGCACCAGCCCTGCGCGCCCGCGCCGATTACCACGAATGGCAGGGCCCGGGCAAAGAAAACGGGCGTCGGCCGGGTGGCCGACGCCCTTGTCAGTCGATTACTGGCAAGCCGCCACGTCGGCCATCGCGCCTTCGCAGGCCTGCTCTTTCGAGATGTGGCCAGCGTCGATCGCGATGCCGATGGTTTCCTTGGTGATCGGCGTCGGGTTCAGAAGGATCGCGTTCATTTCAACGCCCTTCTCGCCACCCGAGAACTTCGACGCGCCTTCGATCGAGTCGAGCGCCGCGCCGTCGGCCAGCGCCGAGGCGATTTCGCCGGCGGCCTTGCCGAGGTCACGCGCGTTCTTCCAGACCGAGACGGTCTGGGTGCCGCGCGCCACGCGGTTGATCGCGGCGAGGTCGCCGTCCTGGCCACCCAGCGGAACGTTCAGGCCCTGCGCGGCCAGAGCCGCGGCAGCACCGCCGGCCATGCCGTCGTTCTGCGACAGAACGGCGTCAACGGCGTTGTTGTTGGCGGTCAGGATCTGTTCCATGTTCTTCTGGGCGTTCTCGGGCTTCCAGCCGTCCGAGTTCGCTTCGCCGACGATCACGATGTCGCCCGAGGCAAC
>JBJOQI010000141.1:0-3677 GCA_046050045.1 Pseudomonadota bacterium
TGCGGGCCGAGGCCGAACGCGCCCTCGCCCGCCTCCGCGCCGCCGACGAACCCGCCTGGCGCGCCCTGACCGGCGGCTGACCGCGCCACCCCGCGCCGGGTCGGCCACTGCCAGGTTGACGAACATACCAACCAGTCGGTATGTTTCCTCATGCCCAGCGATTCCCCTCCCCGCGGCACCGCCCGCTCCCGGCTTCTGGATGCCGCCATCGCGCTGATCCGCGAACAGGGCTTTGCCGCCACCTCGGTCGATGACCTCTGCGCGCGGGCGGGCGTGACGAAGGGCGCCTTCTTCCACCATTTCGCCAGCAAGGACGCACTCGGGGCCGCCACCGCCGACCACTGGCGCGAAAACACCGGCGCGCTCTTCGCTGCCGCCCCCTACCACGCGCCCGAAGACCCACTCGACCGCATCCTCGCTTACCTCGACCTGCGCGAGGCGCTGCTTGCGGGCACGGTGCCCGAATACACCTGCCTAGCCGGAACGCTTCTGCAGGAAATCCACGCGACCACCCCGGACATCGCCGCCGCCGCGTGGCAGGCGATCGACAGCCACATCCGCACGCTCGAACCCGACTTCGTCGCCGCACTCGCCCGCCACGGCACCCCCGGCGCGCCCGATGCGCTCAGCCTTGCGCGGCTGACCCAAAGCGTCCTGCAGGGTGCCTTCATCCTGGCCAAGGGCGAAGGCCGCCCCGACGCCGCGCTCGAAGGCATCGACCACCTGCGCCGCTATTTCCGCTGCCTGTTCTCTCGAAGGGAGGAACCGCACCCATGACCGCAGAACCCGACATGGACCGCCTGATGCAGGGCGTGATCCCCTACCTCGCCATCGACGGCTGCGCCAATGCCATCGCGTTCTACCGACAGGCCTTCGGCGCGACCCTTCTGGGCGAGGCCGTGGCAGACGAGTCCGGCCACGTGATGAACGCCACGCTCGTCATCAACGGCGGCGCGCTCATGCTGATGGACACGATGCCGAACATCGGCGACGAGGGCATGGCCGCCACCGCCCGCGGCCTGACCATGCAGATCGTCACCCGCGACGGCGATCTGTGGTGGAACCGCGCCGTCGCCGCCGGCTGCACCGTCACCAAGCCCTTCGAGAAAGAATTCTGGGGCGACCGCTATGGCCGCCTGATGGACCCCTTCGGCCTTGCCTGGGCCGTCGACGAACCGGGAGAAGGAAAATGAACGACATGTCCGACACCCAGCTTCAGCCCGTCGTCTCGGCCGAAGACTGGAAAGCCGCCCGCGCCGCCCTGCTGGCCGAGGAAAAGGCCGTCACCAGGGCGCTTGACCGCCTGTCCGCGCTGCGCCGCCAGATGCCCTGGCAGCTGGTGGACAAGGCCTATGCCTTCACCACGCCCGAGGGGCCCATGGGCCTTCCCGACCTCTTCGCCGGCCGCCGCCAGCTGATCGTCTACCACCACATGCTGCGCCCCGCCGACCCCTCGCCCTGCCCCGGCTGCTCGATGCTGGCCGACGAACTGCCGAACCTCGCCCATATCAACGCCCGCGACACCACGCTGCTGATGGTCTCGCGCGCGCCCCTGGCCGAGATCCTGGCCTTCCGCGCCCGCATGGGCTGGCCGGTGCCCTGGGTCGAGACGACCGACGACTTCAACACCGACTTCGGCATGGGCACCCATGGCCCCGGCTACTCGGTCTTCTTCCGCGACGGCGACCGGGTCTTCTACACCTACACCTGCACCGACCGGGGGACCGAGACGGTGGTGGGCACCTTCGGCCACCTCGACATCACGCCGATGGGCCGGCAGGAGAAATGGCAGGGCGCGCCCGCCTGGGTGCCGCAGGGCGACCCCTATGTCTGGTGGCGTCTGCACGACGAATACGGCAAGGCCTGAATGCAAGGTTGACCGGTCCTGCCGCCCCCTGGCGCCGGTGGTCCCGACCGGCGCCGGGGCCCTACCCCTGCTCCGTCTTCGCGGCCCGTTCCTCGGCCAGCGTCTCGGCCGACAGCGCCAGCGCCTCGCGCAGCATCGCCAGCCGGTGCGCCCGCTCCTCGCCCGTCAGGGGGGTATAGTCCACCCCCTCGGCCCCGCGCAGCAGCCCCGCCCGCCGCGACAGCACGAAGATCCGCAGCACCTCGGCCATCCGGCTCGACCAGCCCTGCCCGGTGCCGCGGAAGAACTTCACCACATCGCCCTCGACCCAGAGATTGACCTTCACCTTCGGCATCGGCCCGTGCCGCGCCGCGATCTCCTCCCACTCGGACGGGATCAGTCCTGATTCCTCGATCCGCCCGCGCAGGTGAAACTCCAGCTCGCGCAGCGTCTCGGCCAGAAAGTGATAGGCCTCCGCCGCCTTGCCGCGCCGCCGCGGGATCATCGCCATCGCCGCCCCTCCTTGCGTCCGTTCCGGGGCCAAGTCTCGCAACAACCGGCTGCAATCACGTATCCTGAACGTACGTACGTAAAGAAGACGTTGGGAAGACGTGAAACATACCCTCTTTTCCAAGCAACTCCCGGCACTTACAGTGACTTTCGGGCTCAGGAGGCAGAAATGACCGCACAGACCATGATCGGCATCGTCGGCGGCTCGGGCGTTTACCAGATCGACGGCCTCGAAGGCGCGTCCTGGGTCCGGGTCAAGACCCCCTGGGGCACCCCCTCGGACGAGGTGCTGGTGGGCCGCCTGTCCGGCGTGCCGATGGCCTTCCTGCCCCGTCACGGCCGCGGTCACGTCCATTCCCCGTCCGAGGTGAACTACCGCGCCAACATCGACGCGCTGAAGCGCCTGGGCTGCACCGATGTCATTGCCGTCTCGGCCTGCGGCTCGTTCCGGGAAGACATGGCTCCGGGCGATTTCGTCATCGTCGACCAGTACATCGACCGCACCTTCGCCCGCCCGAAATCCTTCTTCGGCACAGGTTGCGTGGCCCATGTCGGCTTCGCTCACCCGACCTGCCCGCGCCTGTCGGACGCCTGCGAAACCGCCGCCCGCGACGCCGGCATCACCGTCCACCGCGGCGGCACCTATCTGGCGATGGAGGGGCCGCAGTTCTCGACCCTCGCCGAAAGCCGCATGTACCGGCAGGTCTGGGGGGCCGACATCATCGGCATGACCGGAATGCCCGAGGCCAAGCTCGCCCGCGAGGCCGAGCTCTGTTATGCCAGCGTGGCGATGGTCACCGATTTCGACTGCTGGCATCCGGACCACGGGGCCGTTGACGTGGCCACCGTCATCCAGACGCTCACCGCCAATTCCGGCAAGGCGAAATCGCTGGTCGCCCGCCTGCCCGCGCTGCTCGGCCCCGGCCGCGACGCCTGCCCGCACGGCTGCGACCGCGCGCTCGACTTCGCGCTGATGACCGCGCCCGACAAGCGCGACCCCGAGCTTCTGGCCCGGCTCGACGCGGTCGCGGGCCGGGTGCTCTGAGACAGAAGACCCGGCCCGCCCGACCCTACTGGATGCTTTCCTCGCGGATGATCCCCAGCCCGTAACGCACGGCCACATCAAAGGATTTCCGCGACCCGGCATCGCAAAGGCCGGTCTGCTGCACGATGTCGTGGTTTCCGTTGGCCACCTGCGGGCAGTTCTTCAGCGCCCCGAAATTCGTGATCGTCACGTTCGATCGCTTGAACGTCGCCCCGACCGTCCGGGTCGACAGGCTGTGCACGCCGGTCAGCGGGTTTTCGGTCACCTCCTGCTCGA
>JBJOQI010000142.1:0-5420 GCA_046050045.1 Pseudomonadota bacterium
AGCGCGGGGAAAGCGGCCCCTTTTCATGCGGATAGTTCAGCGTGGCCTTCGGCGCGAAGAAGTACTTCATGCCCAGGCCGAAGCCCTTGATGAAATCGAAAAGCAGGAAGTATTTCGCGGCGCGGGTATAGTCGATCTGGGTCATTCATTCGTCTCCGTCGCCGAAACTTCGGCGATCACGGCACGTAGATTGAGCGGATAGGTGATGCCGGTGTCATTCTTCATCGCGACAAGCATTTCTTCGGTGTCGTCCACTGCGGTCGTTGCTTCCAGTGCAAGCTCGATCAGACCTGCGCTTTCATTCCGGCAGGCCGTATCGCCAGTTCTGCTGCAGGCGTCGAAGCGAAGGGCACTGAACAGGATCTCGCCCTCTCGTCCGATCTGTCCTTCGCTCAGGACGCCCACCAGACTCAAAGCCTTGTCCGCAATGCCGCGCCGCGCCTCGGGGTCCACGCGACCGGCAGCCCCGATACCAGACTGGTACAGCGCCAATATCTCGTAGCCGCAACCGTGGTGCGCGTCGGCGAGGCACTTTTCTGCGGCGCCATCACGCGTGTAAGCGGTGACGAACCCGTCGAATGCGCAGGCCCAATCCGCAGCTTCCCAGCAGGTGACGGCGTCGTCAAGCGCAGCATCACCGTCGGACCCCGCAAAAGCCGGGCCAGAGGCAGCGAACAACAGCGCAAGGATATGCGGCAACATGCGCACGCCTACCCCCCCACAGCCCAGCGCGCCCAGAGGCCGCCCAGCACTTCGAACTTGGCAAGGAACGCCACCAGAACGACCCAGACCAGCGAGAACGGCAGGAACACCTTCCAGCCGATCCGCATGAGCTGGTCATAGCGGTAGCGCGGCACGATGGCCTTCACCATCGCGAACATGAAGAAGAAGACGGCCATCTTGCCGACCATCCACACCGGTCCGTCCGGCAGGCCCGGGATTGGCGACAGCCAGCCGCCGAAGAACAGCAGGCTGATCAGGGCGCACATCAGGAAGATGGCGATGTATTCGCCGGCCATGAACAGCAGGAACGGGGTCGAGGAGTATTCGACCTGATAGCCGGCAACCAGTTCCGACTCCGCTTCCGGCAGGTCGAAGGGCGGGCGGTTCGTCTCGGCCAGCGCCGAGACGAAGAACAGCACCACCATCGGCAGGTGCGGCAGCCAGTACCAGCCGAACAGGCCATAGGCCGTGTCCTGCGCCCGCACGATCTCGCCGAAGTTCATCGAGCCCGTCGAGATGATGACCCCGATGATGATCAGGCCCAGCGACACCTCGTAGGAGATCATCTGCGCCGCCGACCGAAGGCTCCCCAGGAACGGGTACTTCGAGTTCGAGGCCCAGCCCCCCATGATGACCCCGTAGACCTCAAGCGACGAGATCGCGAAGACGAACAGGATCGCCACGTTGATGTCCGACAGCACCCAGCCGTCGTTGAAGGGGATCACCGCCCAGGCCAGCATCGCCAGCACGAAGGACAGCATCGGTGCCAGGAAGAACACGAACTTGTCGGCGCCCGCGGGCACCAGCACTTCCTTGACGACGTATTTCAGCGCGTCGGCCACCGTCTGCAGCAGGCCCCAGGGCCCAACCACGTTCGGGCCCCGCCGCATCTGCACCGCGGCCCAGATCTTGCGGTCCCCGTAGACCAGGAACAAGAGCGAGATCATCACGAATCCGATGACCCCCAGCCCCTGGACAAGGATCAGGACCAGCGTCCCGAGAGGCGTTGCAAGAAACTCAGCCATGCGTCCCTACCGCGTTCCTGGACCGCTTCAGGCGGTCGGTATTCCCTGTTCGGCGCAGTCGGCCACAGTGACCTCTGCGTCGATCGTTTTCAGCCCCCGGGGCAGCCCCGGCGAGATGGTGTAAACAGCATCCGCGCGCCAAATGCCACCCCGTTCGTTCACGTCGGTGCGGACATGGCGCGCGAAACCAAAGCCCTTTTCCACCGCATAGCCCGCCGCCGCGCAACGGGCATAGGTCTCGACGTCGGACGAGGCCCGCGCACCCTTCATTTCCGCCGCGAAACGGAACAGCGACGGGTCCAGAACCTCGGATTCGACGCCCAGATACACCGGGTCGAACGGCCCCTGCGTGACGCCTGCCCCATCGCCCGCGACGCAGCCCGGCAGCCCGGCCAGAAGGCCGGCTGCAAGCGCTGCAACGGGGATGCGGACAGGCTGCATCGGGTTACTCGGCCGCCATCGCCGTCTGGCCGCGGGCATGTGCACCCGCCGACAGCTCTGCCATCAGCGCCGAGGCGCGGGCAATCGGGTTGGTCAGGTAGAAATCCTTCACCGCCACCCGGAAATCCGCCTTGCCCATTGCCTTCAGCGCAACCGGGGTCCAGCCGTTGTCGGCCACCTGGTCGATGCCGCCCAGATGCGGATGCGCGGCCACGAGCACCCGGCGCAGGTCTGCCAGCGAATCCCAGGGCTGCGTCGCCCCAAGCTCGGCCGACAAGGCCCGCAGGATCGCCCAGTTTTCCTTGGCCTCGCCGGGTGCGAACCCGGCGCGCAGGGCCAGCTGCGGGCGGCCCTCGGTGTTCACGAACAGGCCGTTTTCCTCGGTATAGGCCGCGCCCGGCAGGATCAGGTCGGCGCGATGCGCGCCCCGGTCGCCATGGCTGCCCTGATAGATGACAAAGGGTCCGGCCGCGATCTCGACCTCGTCGGCGCCAAGGTTGTAGATCACCTCGGCCCCCTCGATGGCGGCCTTCAGGCCCCCGTCGGTCACCGCGCCCACGTCCATCGCACCAACGCGCGCCGCCGCCGTGTGCAGGACCAGCAGCTTCGCCCCCGTCGCCCCGCAAAGCGCCATCACCTGGCCCAGCACCGCCTCGCCATCGGCCTCGGTCAGCGCGCCCTGCCCGATGATCACGACCGCGGCCTTGCCGTCCATGCCCGAGGTCTTGGCCTCGGCCAGAAGGCCCGCAAGCGCCGCCCGGTCGCTGCCCACATGCGCATAGTCATAGGTCAGGTCCGCCGCCGGGCCGACCAGCGCGACCGTCGCGCCCCGGCTCCAGGCCTTGCGGATACGCGCGTTCAGCACCGGCGCCTCGTCGCGCGGGTTGGTGCCGACCAGCAGGATCGACTGCGCGCCGTCGATATCCTCGATCCGCGCATTGCCCACATAGGCCGAGCGGTTGCCCGCCGGCAGATGCGCGCCATCGGTGCGGCTTTCGACGCGGCCACCCAGCCCCTCGACCAGCTGCTTCAGCGCAAAGGCCGCCTCGACCGGGGCCAGATCGCCGACCAGACCGGCAACCTTCCTGCCCTTCATCGCCGCCGCCGCCGCTGCCAGCGCCTCGGCCCACGAGGCTTTCCGCAGCTTGCCGCCCTCGCGGATGAACGGCACGTCAAGCCGCTGGCGGCGCAGCCCGTCCCAGACGAAACGCGACTTGTCGGAAATCCACTCCTCGTTCACGCCGTCATGGTTGCGCGGCAGGATGCGCATCACTTCGCGCCCCTTGGTATCCACGCGGATGTTCGACCCCAGCGCGTCCATCACGTCGATGGTCTCGGTCTTGGACAGCTCCCACGGCCGGGCGGTAAAGGCATAGGGCTTGGACACCAGCGCACCGACCGGGCAGAGGTCGATGATGTTGCCCTGCATGTTCGAATTCAGTGTCTGGTTCAGATAGGACGTGATCTCGGCATCCTCGCCGCGGCCGGTCTGGCCCATCTGGGTGATGCCCGCCACCTCGGTCGTGAAGCGGACGCAACGCGTGCAGGAAATGCAGCGCGTCATGTGCGTCTCGACCAGCGGGCCGAGGTTCAGGTCTTCGGAGGCCCGCTTCGGCTCGCGATAGCGGCTGAAGTCCACGCCATAGGCCATCGCCTGGTCCTGCAGGTCGCATTCGCCGCCCTGGTCGCAGATCGGGCAGTCGAGCGGGTGGTTGATGAGCAGGAACTCCATCACCCCCTCGCGGGCCTTCTTGACCATCGGGCTGTTGGTCTTGATGACGCTCGGCTCTCCGTTCGGGCCGGGGCGCAGGTCCTTCACCTGCATCGCACAGGATGCGGCGGGCTTCGGCGGGCCACCCACGACCTCGACCAGGCACATCCGGCAGTTGCCCGCGATCGACAGCCGCTCGTGATAGCAGAAGCGCGGCACCTCGACCCCGGCCTGTTCGCAGGCCTGGATCAGCGTCAGGTTCGGATCGACCTCGACCTCGATGCTGTCGATGATGATCTTGCGCAGGTTAGACATTGGTCGCTTCCTTACCTCTGCTTTCCGTGGCGCAAGGCGGGCATCAGCCCCCTTGCCCGCACGGGCCTTTTCGTCGTGTCGGTCCGGCCGGCCCGCCCTGCCGGGTGCACCGCGATCCGCGCCATCCTCTGGCGCATCGGGTTTTCCGGTTCAAGGCGGGCCAGGCACATTTCTTCAGTTCTCGTAGATCAGCGATCCGATGATGGATCCCTTTTCGATCTCGGCCCGGCCGAGCGCGCAGAACCCCGCCTCGTCCACCGCGCCGTTCTCGGTCAGATAGGTTTCGGCCGCCTCGTAGATCTTCCGCTTTTCGCGGCGGTCGTCGAGGAAGCCGTCGATCTCGTCCTCGCTGTAGCCCTGATCCTCGGCCCAGGCGACCAGCGCCCGCGCCTCGCTGAAGGCATAGAGGATGCGTGCCGAGATGTCGGGGCAGGTCTTGCGGATCCGGTCCGCCACCCGCGCCGCGATCAGCCGCTCGGTCACATAGGTATTCTCGCCCAGCGGCGGCAGGGCCGCGGCCGGGGCGGCGGCAGCGCTGATCGTCAGCATCAGGGCAAGGGCAAAGGTCGTCTTCATCGGGTCACTCCGCAGCATGACGCTGGCACTGGCGTTCCTGCCAGAGCCGCGCCTGTTTCAGATGGGACCAGCCAAAGGCATGATCCGTCGGACCCTTGTTTTGCAGATGCGCGAGACGTTCGAGCGCCTCGTCGAGTGTTGGGCGGTGCCCGGCAGGCACCCACCACATGACAAAGTGCATTTTATCAAGCACTTCAAACCATTCCGCCCGTCTCTCGTAAAAGTGACGATGAACGGTGTTCCAGACGAACTGTTCCAGCGTCTCGACGCTTTCCCAGACCGTCAGGTTCGACACGAACTGCGGATCGCCGCCGATCTTGGTCTCGGTGTTGCCGGTCCCCGGCTCGCCCGAGCCCTCCATCATCCAGACAAAGCCCGGCATCCGCTTGCCCAGGCCATTCACCCGGTCCAGCGCCGCCATGAACTCTGCCACGCGCGGGTCGTCGGTGGGCGCAAGCAGGCGCCCGACGTTCAACTCGGCAAGGTGGAAGACCTGGCTCATCCCGCGCGTCCCCGACGAAGGCCGACAGGCGCGGGCAGAGCCCGAACCGAGGGGTGGGCGCAAAGCGCCCGCCCCGTGGGGGCGGGTCGGGCGCTGCCCGTGCCGGGGCACGGGCGAAGGGCGCGAC
>JBJOQI010000143.1:0-14363 GCA_046050045.1 Pseudomonadota bacterium
CAGCGTCAGCATCAGCAGGTTGTCGGAATAGGTCGAGTGGATGCCCCATTTCTGGTGCGGCGTGATGAAGTTCAGCACGACGTGCTTTTCGTTCGCACCCAGCGCACCTGTTGCAGGAGCCGTGATGGTTTTCAGGTCAACGGGCGGCCGCCAGGCCAGGAAGAACTCGCCGAAGGCCAGCATCCATTCGTGATCCTGGTAAAGCTGCTGGCGCCCGGTCAGCGTGCGCCACGGGATCAGCTCGTGCACGTTGGTCCAGCCGGCGTTGTAGCAGACGCTTTCGCTTTCGATGCCCGACCAGGTGGGCGAGGAGATGATCTTGCGCGGTTGCGCGGCGATATCGCGGAAGCGGTTCTTTTCGTCTTCCTTGGGCAGGGCGAGGTGCTTGTGTTCGCGCCCGGTGGCCTTGGACAGCGCCTCCCAGGCCTTGACCGCGACCTCGCCGTTGGTTTCCGGGGCCAACATCAGGATGACCTCTGCCGCGTCGATTGCGGTGTCGATCCTTGCCATGCCCTTCGTCGGGCCCTCGTCCGTCACGGTGCCGTTCAGCGCGCGCAGGTGCGCCACTTCGTGTTTGGTGTCCCAGGCGATGCCCTTGCCGCCGTTGCCCGCCTTTTCCATCAAGGGCCCCAGCGCGGTGAAGCGGCGGTAGAGGTTGGGGTAATCCCGTTCCACGGCGATAAAGGCCGGCGCGGTCTTGCCGGGGATCAGGTCGCATTGGCCCTGCTTCCAGTCGGCGACACGGGGTTGCGCGACCTCGCCGGGGCTGTCGTGCTGCAGGGGAAGCTGCACCACGTCGGTCTCGACCCCCAGGTAGCCGGGCACGATCTCGGACAGCTTCGCGGCGATGGCCTTGAAGATTTCCCAGTCGGTCTTCGATTCATAGGCTGGGTCCACCGCCGCCTGCAGCGGGTGGATGAAGGGATGCATGTCCGAGGTGTTCAGGTCGTCCTTCTCGTACCAGCTGGCCGTCGGCAGGACGATGTCGGAATAGACCGCCGTCGTGGACATGCGGAAGTCGATGCAGGTCAGCAGGTCCAGCTTGCCTTCGGGCGCCTTGTCGTGCCAGCGCGCCTCGACCGGTTTCCGGCGGCCTTCCTCGCCCAGGTCCTTGCCCAGGACGCCGTGGTCGGTGCCCAGAAGATGCTTGAGGAAGTATTCATGCCCCTTGCCGGACGACCCCAGCAGGTTCGACCGCCAAACGAACAGGTTGCGCGGCCAGTTTTCCGGCGCATCGGGGTCTTCACAGGACATTTCCAGCCGACCGGCCTTCAGCTCGCGGGCGACGTAGTCCCTGACCTCGGTGCCTTCCGCTTTCGCGGCAGCGGCGACCTGAAGCGGGTTCGTGCGCAATTGCGGGGCCGAAGGAAGCCAGCCCATGCGCTCGGCCCGGATGTTGTAGTCGATGAGCGACAGTGACGACCAGTCGCCTGCAGGTGCGGTGGGCGACAGGATCTCGTCGCTGCGCACCGTCTCGTAGCGCCACTGGTCGGTATGGGCATACCAGGCCGAGGTCGAGTTCATGTGCCGCGGCGGGCGCCCCCAGTCGAGCGCGAAGGCAAGCGCCGTCCAGCCGGTCTGGGGCCGCAGCTTTTCCTGCCCGACATAATGCGCCCAACCGCCACCCGACTGGCCCACGCAACCGCACATCACCAGCATGTTGATGACGCCGCGGTAGTTCATGTCCATGTGGTACCAGTGGTTCATCGCCGCGCCGATGATGATCATCGACTTGCCGCCGGTCTTTTCGGCGTTCGCCGCAAACTCGCGCGCGACCTGGATGATCCGGTCGGCCGGCACGCCGGTGATGCGCTCGGCCCAGGCGGGGGTGCCGGGCATGTCGCTGCCGTAGTCGCGGGCCACCCAGTCGCCGCCAAGGCCGCGGTCGAGCCCGTAGTTCGCGCAGAGCAGGTCGAAGACCGTGGCGACCATCGCCTCGCCGTCCTTCAGCGCGACCTTGCGGACCGGGATCGCCCGCGTCAGCACGTCCGGGGTGTCGCAGGCCTGCCAGCCGTTCGTGGCGCTGCCGCCGAAATAGGGGAAGTCGACGCCGGCCGTTCCGTCGTTCTGCCCGTCAAGGATCAGGGTCGTGCGCAACCGGACGCTTTCGGCCCCGGCCTTCTCCTCCAGGTTCCAGGTGCCCTGTTCGCCCCAGCGGTGCCCGATCGACCCATTGGGCGCGACAAGGCGGCCCGAGGCGTCGTCGATTGCCACGGTCTTCCAGTCGGGGTTGTTCGTCTCGCCCAGTGCGCCGTCGATGTCGGCCGCGCGCAGCATCCGGCCCGGGACGAACCGGTCGCCCTTCGGTTCCAGCTTCACCAGCATCGGGAAGTCGGAATAGCGGCGAGTGTAGTCCTCGAAATAGTCGACCTGCCGGTCGAGGTGAAACTCGCGCAGGATCACATGGCCCATCGCGATGGCAAGCGCCGCATCGGTGCCCTGCTTGGCGTTCAGCCAGATGTCCCCGAACTTCGCGGCTTCGGAGTAGTCCGGGCTGACGACGGCGGACTTGGTGCCGCGATAGCGTGCCTCGGTATAGAAATGCGCGTCGGGCGTGCGGGTCTGCGGCACGTTCGAGCCCCAGAGGATCAGGAAGCCCGCATTGTACCAGTCGGCGCTTTCGGGCACGTCTGTCTGTTCGCCCCAGGTCATCGGGCTGGCGGGCGGCAGGTCGCAGTACCAGTCGTAGAAGCTCATGCAGGTGCCGCCCAGAAGGCTCAGGTAGCGCGACCCCGCCGCGTAGCTGACCATCGACATCGCCGGAATGGGCGAGAAGCCGAACACCCGGTCGGGCCCCCAGGTCTTTGCCGTATAGGCATTGGCGGCGGCGACGATCTCGGTCACCTCGTCCCAGCTAGCCCGGACGAAGCCGCCGCGCCCGCGCGCCTTCACGTAGTCGGCCCGCGCGGCCGGGTCGGACTGGATTGCCGTCCAGGCCTCGATCGGGCCGAGCGTGCGGCGCAGGTCGCGCCAGCGGCGCATCAGCCGGCCGCGCACCAGCGGCGTCTTCACCCGGTTCGCGCTGTAGAGATACCAGCTGTAGGACGCCCCCCGCGCGCAGCCCCGCGGTTCGTGGTTTGGCAGGTCCGGTCTGGTGCGCGGATAGTCGGTCTGCTGGGTTTCCCAGGTCACGATCCCGTTCTTGACGTAGATCTTCCAGCTGCAGGACCCGGTGCAGTTCACCCCGTGGGTGGAACGCACGATCTTGTCGTGCCGCCAGCGCGACCGGTAGGTGTCTTCCCAGTCGCGGTTTTCGATCGTGGTCTGGCCGTGGCCATCCGCAAAGGTGTCCTTGCGGGTGGATTTCAGAAAGTTCAGACGGTCGAGAAGGTGGCTCATCGTTCAGGTCCTTCCGGTCATTCGGCAGGCTGGGGCATGGCCCCGCCGCGGTGTTCGATGTCGTGCAGAAGGCCGCCGCGCCGGGTGTAGGCGGCCCAGGTGATCGCAAGGCAGACCACGTAGAAGGCAAGGAACACCCAGAGCGCGCCGGTCGGGCTGCCGGTCATGGCGATGGACGAGCCGTAGGCCTTGGGGATGAAGAACCCGCCATAGGCGCCGATGGCCGAGGAAAAGGCGACAACGCCCGCCGATTCCATCGCCGTCTGCCGTGCGCGTTCGGCCCCTGCCAGCTTCGGCATCAGCCGCGGCACCTCGCGCCCCATGATCACGGGGATCATCTGGAAGGTCGAGGCATTGCCGACGCCGGTGAAGAAGAACAGCGCCATGAAACCCGCGAAGAAGACCGCAAAGCTGCCCGCGCCCAGCGCCCAGATCACCACCAGGACCGAGGCGATCATGCCCAGGAAGACCCAGAAGGTGACCCGCCCGCCCCCGACCCGGTCCGAGACCCAGCCCGTTGCCGCACGGCTCAGCGCGCCGACCAGCGGGCCGAGGAAGACGTATTGCAGCGCGTTGACGTCTGGGAAGGCGAGCTTCGACAGAAGCGGGAAGCCCGCCGAATAGCCGATGAAACTGCCGAAGGTGCCGATGTAGAGGATGCACATCAGCCAGGTGTGCCGGCGCGAGAAGATCACCGCCTGCTGCACGAAGCTGGCCCTGGCATCGGCGATGTCGTTCATCCCGATCCATGCGGCGATGGTGGCCGCAAGGATGAAGGGCACCCAGACGAAGCCCGCGTTCTGCAGCCAGAGCTGTCCGCCTTCGGTCACCGTCTGCGGACCACCGGCGGTAGCGCCGAACACGCCCGCCGTGATGACGATGGGCACGAGGAACTGCATCACGCTGACGCCCAGATTGCCAAGACCCGCATTCAGCGCCAGCGCGTTGCCCTTTTCGGCCTTGGGAAAGAAGTAGCCGATGTTGGCCATCGACGAGGCGAAGTTGGCCCCGCCCAGCCCGCAGAGCAGCGCCAGCGCCAGGAAGATCACGTAAGGCGTCTCCGGGTTCTGCACCGCATAACCGATGCCCAGCGCCGGGATCAGCAGCGAGGCCGTCGACAGCGTGGTCCAGAGCCGCCCGCCGAAGATCGGCACCATGAAGCCGTAGAAGATGCGCAGGGTCGCGCCCGACAGGGCGGGCAGGGCCGCCAGCCAGAACAGCTGCTCGGGGGTGAAGGCAAAGCCGATGGCGGGAAGCTTTGCCACGACCATCGACCAGACCATCCAGACCGAGAAGGCCAGCAGCAGCGCCGGGATCGACAGCCAGAGGTTGCGGCGCGCGATGCGGCGGCCCTTGTCGGCCCAGAAGGCCGCATCCTCGGGGTGCCAGTCCTCCAGCACGCGCGGCATGACCGTGCGGCCGGGTTCGTGGATCTCCTGCATCTCGGGCAGGGCGGGCAGGGCGTCGAGTGCCAGACCGTGCACCTTGCGCTCCATCGCGCGGATCGACAGGTGCATCCAGGCCAGCGCGATGCCGACCAGCGCGAAGAGAAGCGCGAAGCACGAGGTATAGATGCCCGTCGCGTCCAGCAGGACGCCGAAGACGATGGGCAGGATGAAGCCGCCAAGCCCGCCGATCATGCCGACAAGGCCACCGACCGCGCCGACGTGGTTCGGGTAATAGACCGGGATGTGCTTGAAGACCGCGGCCTTGCCCAGCGACATGAAGAAGCCGAGCGTGAAGAGCGTGGCGACAAAGGGCCAGAGCCCCATGCTGGTCGAGAAGTGGATCGGCCCGTCCTTGCCCTGGATCACGTAGTCGGTCGGCGGGTAGGACAGCATGAACAGCAGGATCAGGCTGAAGCCGAAGGTCCAGTACATGACCGAACGCGCGCCGAAGCGGTCGCTCAGGTGCCCGCCATAGGCCCGGAACAGCGAGGCCGAAAGCGAGAAGGCCGCCGCCGCCATGCCAGCCGTCTTCACGTCGACGCCAAAAACGTCGATCAGGTAATGCGGCATCCAGAGCGCCAGCGCCACGAAGGCCCCGAAGACGAAGAAGTAGTAGAGCGAGAAGCGCCAGACCTGCAGGTTCTTCAGGGGTTCGAACTGCTCGGACAGGCTCGGGGCGCGCACGCCCCTGGCGCGGCGCGCGATCAGCTCGGGGTCGTCCTTGGCCAGAAGGAAGAAGGCGACGCCCATCAGCGCCAGGCCGATCGCCCAGACATTCGCGACGCCCTGCCAGCCCCAGGCCACCATCACGAAGGGGGCGACGAACTTGGTCACCGCCGCGCCGACGTTGCCCGCGCCGAAGATGCCAAGCGCGGTGCCCTGATGCGCCTTGTCATACCAGCGGCTGACATAGGCCACGCCGATGATGAACGACCCGCCCGCCAGGCCCACGCCCAGCGCGGCCAGCAGGTAGGTCGGGTAGGTCGAGGCATAGGTCAGCGCCCAGGTGGCCAGCGCCGCCAGGATCATCTGGACGGAAAACACGATCCGCCCGCCCCAACGCTCGGTCCAGACGCCAAGGAAGATACGGGTCAGCGACCCGGTCAGGATCGGGGTGGCGACCAGCAGCCCGAACTGGAATTCGCTCAGCGACAGCTCTTGCTTGATCGCCACGCCGATGATGGAAAAGATCGTCCAGACGGCGAAACAGGCCGTGAAGGCGATGGTGGACAGGGCCAGTGCCCGTGTCTGGTCACGTCGTGCAACCGTTGAACCTTCGATCATGGGTCCCTCCTGTGCGGGGACACTTGCCCCGCTTCGCCGTCAGCAACCGCAGATCGGGCCCGGTTTTGGTTGATCTAGGTCAAGCGCGATTCATCCCGTGCCGAAAACGCGCAGGAATTGAAAATTCCGGCCCGGGGCGCGAAAGGAATTGGCCCAGCTCGCCGCCAATTTTGGCCTGCTCGATTGACAATTATCAATCTTGGAGCGCCTACTCGGATTACCCCGAGTCACTCCGGACGGACAGATGCGCGCGACCGAACTTCCCGAGATCCGGCGGCTTCCCCTGTTCCGCGACATGCTGCAGGCGAACTTCGAGCAGTTGATGCAGGGGGCCTATGCCCAGGTCTTTCCGGCAGGCCTCGACCTGATCCGGCAGGGCGATCCGGCTGATTTCCTGCATGTCATCATGGAGGGGTCGGTCGAGCTTTATGCCGGCTGGAGCGGGCGCGAATGCACGATGGCGGTGGTCAGGCCGGTCGGCACTTTCATCCTGGCCGCCTGCATCCGCGATGCGCCGTACCTGATGTCGGCGCGCACCATCGAGCGGTCGCGGATCATTCTTGTCCCGGCCTCGGACCTGCGGGCGACGTTCCGGCGGGACAGCGAGTTCGCGGTCTCGGTCATCGACGAGCTTGCGGGTTGCTATCGCGCCGTTGTCCGCCATGCCAAGGGGCTGAAGCTGCGCACCTCGCGCGAGCGCATCGCCTCGTGGCTGCTGCGGCAGTCGGTGATCTCGGGCAATGTCGCGAGCTACGTGCTGCCGGTCGAGAAGCGTTTCCTGGCCTCGTATCTCGGGATGACGCCCGAGAACCTGTCGCGGACGCTTCGGCAGCTTGAGGCCGACGGCGTAAAGCTCGACGGGGCGCGCGTCATCATCACCGACCGCAAGCGTCTGGTTGCCCTGGCGCAGCCGGACCCGCTGATCGACGGCCCCGAGACCGACCTGCGGAATTCCGGCGCGGCGATGCCGCTGCCGGATGCGGACATCTGAACTGCCCGGGATGGCAGGGCGGAGGCCGCGCCGCGGTTACGCGGCCGGGCCGAGGCTGCCCCGAACCCGAAAGCGTCGTCGGGCAGGCGGTCTTGCGGGAAGGATGGCTGGCTGGGGCGCTAGGATTCGAACCTAGGTATGGCGGTACCAAAAACCGCTGCCTTACCACTTGGCGACGCCCCAACTCGGGCGGGTTCATAGCCAAGGGGAACGGGGGCCGCAAGACAAAAAAGCGGTGCGCGGGCGTTGCCTTGGCCGGGCGGCAGGGCTAAGGCCCGGGTCATGCGGGAGACGGATGTTCTGATCCTCGGCGCAGGGGCGGCCGGGCTGATGTGCGGGATCGAGGCGGCGCGGCGGGGGCGGCGGGTCGTCGTGATCGACCACGCGCGCGGGCCGGGCGAGAAGATCCGCATTTCGGGCGGGGGGCGGTGCAACTTTACCAACCTCTCGACCGCGCCGGAACGCTTCCTGTCGGAAAACCCCAAGTTCGCGCTGTCGGCGCTCAGGCGGTTCACGCCCCGGGACTTCATCGCGCGGGTCGACCGGGCGGGGATCGCCTGGCACGAGAAGGTGCTGGGGCAGCTTTTCTGTGACGGCAAGGCCACGCAGATCGTCGACCTGCTGGTCCGCGATCTGGCCGAGGCGGGCGGGGTGCTGGAGCCCGGCACCGGGGTGGGCGAGATCGGCCATGAGGGCCGGTTCCTGGTGGCGACCGACCGGGGAATGATCCGGGCGGAAAAGCTGGTGGTGGCAACGGGAGGCAAGTCGATCCCGAAGATCGGGGCGACGGGGCTGGGCTACCGTATTGCGGCCCAGTTCGGGATCAGGGTGACCGAGACGCGGCCCGCGCTGGTGCCCCTGACCTTCGCGGGCGAGGAGCTGGACCGGATGGCGGCGCTGGCCGGGGTGTCGGTCACGGCACGGGTCAGTCGCGGCAAGGTGGGGTTCGAGGAAGGGCTGCTGTTTACCCATCGCGGGTTGTCGGGGCCCTCGATCCTGCAGATCAGCTCCTACTGGCGCGAAGGGGAGGCGATCACGGTGGACCTCGCCGCCGGGCAGGATGCGGGGGCGGCGCTGCGGGCCGCGCGCGGCGAGGCGGGGCGGCAGTCGGTTGCGCGGGGCCTGGCCCGTGTCCTGCCGGAGCGGGTTGCAGCGATGGTGGCAGAGCGGGCGGACCTGAAGGGCAACCTGGCCGACCAGTCGAACGCAGGCCTGGACCGGGCCGCGGCGGCGGTCCACCGCTGCGAGGTGACGCCTGCGGGGTCCGAGGGCTACCGGACGGCCGAGGTCACGCTGGGCGGCGTCGATACTGCGGCGCTCGACGCCCGGACGATGGAGGCCAGGGCCGTGCCGGGCCTGCACTTCGTGGGCGAGGTGGTGGACGTGACCGGCTGGCTCGGCGGCTACAACTTCCAGTGGGCCTGGTCCTCGGGCTGGGCGGCGGGGCAGGCGGTGTAGGGGGTGCGTCCCATCGTGGGACGCCTTGGCCAAGCAAGGAATATCAAGGACTTGCCCGGTCGCTTTCAGAAAGCGTTAAGGGTTGGCCTCAGATCCGGACCGGGTCGGCCTTGGCGATGCGGTCGATCTGCATCAGCAGGTCCACCAGCCGCGGCATGTCGGACAGGTGCACCATGTTCGGCCCGTCCGAGGGCGCATTGTCGGGGTCCTGGTGCGTCTCGATGAACACCCCGGCGATGCCCAGCGACACGGCGGCCCGTGCCATCGCCGGGGCAAAGCGGCGGTCGCCGCCCGAGGATCCGCCCTGCCCGCCGGGGGCCTGCACCGAATGGGTGGCGTCCATGATGACCGGATAGCCGGTCTGCGCCATGATCGGGAAGGACCGCATGTCGGCCACCAGCGCGTTGTAGCCGAAGCTTGCCCCGCGTTCTGTCAGCAGGATGCGCTCGTTCCCGGTGCTGGCCACCTTGTCGGCCACGTTCTTCATGTCCCAGGGCGCGAGGAACTGGCCCTTCTTGATGTTGACCACCGCCCCGGTTTCCCCGGCGGCGATCAGAAGGTCGGTCTGGCGGCACAGGAAGGCCGGGATCTGGATCACGTCCACCACGGTCGACGCAATGCGGGCCTGTTCGGCGTCGTGGATGTCGGTCAGCACCGGCAGCCCCATGCCTTTGCGGATGCCGTCCAGAACCTTGAGCCCGGCGTCGATCCCCAGACCGCGCTTGCCCGACAGGGAGGTGCGGTTGGCCTTGTCGTAACTCGCCTTGAAGACGTATTGCGCGCCCGCGGCGCGGCAGGCCTCGGCCATGACGCCCGCAATCATCTGGGCGTGGTCCGCGCTTTCCAGCTGGCAGGGCCCCGCGATCACGGTCAGTGCCCGGTCGTTGCCGACGGTCAGCCCGCCGAACGTCACATCCTTCATCGCGGTCATCCTTCCCCTGTCAGGCCGTCATCTGCTCGCGCAGGATCGAGGCTGTGAGCGAGAGCATCAGGTAGATGCCACTGAAGATCAGGAAGGCCAAGAGCGTGTTTTCGAAGGCGCGCGGATAGGTCGGTTCGTCGGGCGCGACGGGCGAGACGCCGAGCGAGAGGTAACGCACCTGCCGGTTCGCCTCGATCCGGGCGGTCTCCAGCTGGGTCAGCGACTGGCTGAGCAGAAGCTGGCGGGTCTGGAGGTCGGCCTCGGCGATGCGGAGCTGGCCCGAGATCGAGGCGAGCGACTGGTTCTCGCCCCGGCCCTCGGTCAGCTGGCTGCGCAGGTCGCCGATCAGGGATTCCAGCCGGGCAATGTCGCCGCGCGCGCCATCGACGCGGGCCTGGTTCGGCTGGGCATTGTCGAGAAGCTGGTCGAGCTGAAGCTGCTTTTCGGCCAGTTCCGTCTCGAAGCGCGAAATCCGGGCCATGACCACACCCGATTCCGTCTGCGCGTCGAAGACGCCCAACTGTTCCTGCAGTTCGAGCACGCGGGCCTGCGCATCGGCCACCTTGGCCTCGGCGTCCTGGTAGCTGGCGCGAGCGTCGGTCATCTGGCTTTCGCGCACGCGCTGGGTCATCGCGTCAACCTGTTCCTCGGCATAGCCGATGAGGGCTTCCGCAAAGGCCTGGCTGACGGCCGGGTCGGCGGCGATGACCTCCATCTTGATGATGCCTTCGGTCGGGTCGTAGCCGATCTTCACGTTGCGCTTGTAGATCTTGTAGGCGGCCTCGTTGGTGGCGTCAGGATCGAGGCGCTGCACGGGGTCGATCCTGGGGTCGCTGAAATGCGCCTTGAAGCCGAGGTCGCCGTCGAGCCTGAGCATTGCATCGCGCGAGGTCAGGTAGCTTTGCACCGTCATCGAATCCTGCGAGGTGGCGAACTGCGTGCCCTGGAAGAGCGAGCTGAGCCCGCCGGCCGTCTGCGCCTCGGACTGCTGGATGACGAATTCGGACTTGGTCGCGTAGAGCGGCGTCGCGATGCGGAAGTAGTACCAGCCCGCCAGCAGCGTGGGCAGGGTCACCAGAACCGCAAGCCGCGCCAGCATCATCATCAGCCGGGCGCGCCGCCGCCGGGCGATGTCGCGCTGGATCTGCATGACCTCGGCCGCGCGGCGTCCGTCGTCGTAGGGGCGCGGTGCCCCGACCGCCGTGCCGCCCTGCCGGATGGTCTGCGGCAGTTGCGGCGTGACCGGCGCAGGCTCGGCCTGGCGCATCGGGTTCACCAGCTCCAGCACGCTCGATTTCTGGAAGGGGTCGATGCCCCGGGCGCGCAGCAGGCGCACCGCCTCGTGGTCGTCGTCGGTGTCGATCCCGTTGTTCTGGGCGACGCGCCGGGCGAGGCGCAGCTGGCGCGCGGTCAGCTGTTCGCCCCGGATCGCGGCAAGCTCGCGGTCGCGGGCGTTGTCCTCGGGCGTCTTCAGGATGTCTTCCTCGGCGGTGGGGAAGGGTTCGGCCCCGAAGCCGTCATCGACCGGCAGCACCGGCGGGGCCGGGGGCGGAGAGGCCCGGCGGATGCGAAATCTGGCGGCCTTAGGCGTCGTAGTCATAGAGGCGTTTCGCTTCTTCCAGGGTGTCGAACATGTAAAGCTGGCCGTCGCGCAGCACCGCAGCCGAGCGGCAGAATTTCTCGAGCGTGGCGGGCTGGTGCGAGACGACGATGACGGTGCTGCTGCGCAGGCGGTCGCGCAGGATCGTGCCGGCGCGCCGGTTGAACTCGACATCCGTGGTCGAGGGCATGCCTTCGTCGATCAGGTAGATGTCGAAGTCGAGCGCGAGCAGCAGCGAAAAGGTGAAGCGGGCGCGCATCCCCGAGGAATAGGTGCCGACCGGCTGGTCGAAGTATTCCTCGATGTTGCAGAGCCAGCGGCAGAACGCCTCGACATAATCGGGGTCGAGGCCATAGAGGCGCGCGATGTAGCGGGCGTTCTCGGTCCCGGTCTGGCCATTGACGACGCCGCCCATGAAGCCGAGGGGAAAGGACACGCGGCAGGTGCGGGTGATCAGCCCCTCGTCCGGTTTCTCGAGCCCCGCCATCATGTTGATCAGGGTGGTCTTGCCGGTGCCGTTCGGGGCGAGGATTCCGAGCGAATGGCCGAGCTCGACCCGGAAGGACACGCGGTCAAGGATCACCTTGCGCCGGGTGCCCGTCCAGAAGGACTTGCTGACATTCTGAAACTCGAGCATGCGTGGCCCGTTTCTGCCCTGCCCCTGTTCTAGTCCGCGGCATGTGAAGCAACGGTTATGGGGCTTGGCGGGATTGTATGCGCAGGGGGGGCGCAACGCCACGGGGAATTTCCGGGGCGCGCGGGTGCCCGCGCGGGCCGGGGTCTCAGGGCACTTTGCGCACCCGGGCGAGGCGGCCGGCGAGAATCGAGGTCAGGGCCGCGCCGAAGGACAGAAGCGCGCCCATCTTGGCCGCGTCCTGCACCGGGCCGCCGGGGAAGGCGACCGAGGCCACGAAGAGCGCGACGGTGAAGCCGATGGCGGCAACGCAGCCGATCACCGGCAGATCGACCATGCGCATCCCCTCGGGCAGGCCGAGGCGCAGGATGCGCGCGGCGAACCAGCCAAAGAGGAAGATGCCGACCGGCTTGCCGATCAGAAGCCCGGCCAGGACCAGCCAGGTGGGTTCCGAGATGGCGCTGAATTCCACCCCGGCGTTCAGCAGGCCGAAGAAGAACAGCACGACCTCGACCGGGGCCTTCAGCTTGTGCTCGATCCAGTTCAGCAGGTCGGTGAGGTAGGTCTCGGCCTCGGCGTAGATGCCGAAGCCGCGGTCGGCGTGCGGGATCGTGGGGACGATAGGCAGCAGGCCGAGCGCGGGGTGGATGCCCGCCTCCTGAAAGCCGAACCAGCTGAGGCAGCCGGCGATGAGATAGGGCCAGAAGGAAAGGCGCTTCCGGACCCAGGTGGAGGCCGGGCGCAGCTGGTTGCCGCGGTCGAGGTGGCGCGGCAGCCAGTTGGCGAGGACGAAAACGGCGACGGCCGCGCCAAGCGACAGCAGCAGCCAGGCGGGGGCGAGGTCGCCGGTCGGGTAGAAGATCGCAAGGATGATGAGCCCGCCCGCGTCGTCGGCGATGGCCAGCAGCAGCAGGAAGCGGATCGCCGGGTGGCCTGCGCCGAAGACGATGCGGCCCACGAGGTAGGAAAACGCGATGTCGGTGTCGGTAGGGATCGCCCAGCCGCGGCTGACGGTCTCATAGACGCCGAGCACGGCGGCCAGGCCGAGGTAGACGGCAACCGGGCCGATCATGCCGCCCGCCGTGGCGATGAGCGGGGTCAGGGCCTTGCGGCCGCGCAGCGCGCCCTCTTCGAGGATGATCGCCTCCCAGACCTCTTTCGCGGCGATGGCGAAGAAGAAGGCCATCAGCACGTCGTTGACGAGGTAATGCAGGGTCAGGGTGCGGACGGTGTGGCCGCCCTCGCCATGCGGGTGGCCGATGAAGAAGTTGTCGACGATCACGAAATCGACGAGCGCATGGTAGCTGTGCGGGTCGAGGTTCGCCCAGACCAGCGCGATCAGCGCGCCGCCCACGAGCAGAAGCGAGTAGTTCGAGAGGTAATTCCAGACGCGATACATGCTGCCCCGTTGCGCTGCGGCCCAGTTCCCGAGAGGCTTAGGGGAACCGGGCGGGCAGGGCAACCTTTGCGGGAAAGGGGCGGGGCAGGATGGAAAGGGGCGTTGCGGATGCGTTGCAGGGGCGGATCGCCGCCTGCAGGCTCTGCGCCGGGCGCTTTGCGGCGACCGCGACGGCGCATCAGCCGCGGCCGGTGGTCTGGTTCCGCCCCGGTGCCCAGGTCCTGATCGCGGGGCAGGCGCCCGGGGCGCGGGTCCATGCCTCGGGGCGGCCCTACAGCGACCCCTCGGGCGACCGGTTGCGCGACTGGCTGGGGCTTGATGCCGCCACCTTCTACGACCGGGACCGCATTGCCATCGTGCCGATGGCCTTCTGCTTTCCGGGCTACGACGCCAAGGGTGCCGACCTGCCGCCGCCGCCGATCTGCGCCGCGACTTGGGCTGGTGAGGTGATGGCCGCGCTGCCGGGGATTGGCGTGACCTTCCTTGTCGGGGGGTACGCCCAGCGCTGGCACCTTGGCCGCGCGGCGACGGGCGACGGGGTGACCGCAACGGTTGCCCGCTGGCGCGACCACGCGCCGCGCGTCTTTCCCTTGCCGCATCCGTCCTGGCGCAATACCGGGTGGCTGAAGCGCAATCCGTGGTTTGAGGCAGAGCTGCTGCCCGCCGCGCGAGTAAGGCTGGCGGAGGTTCTGGGCGGATGAGCGAGACGACGGTTCTGGACCTGACCCACATGGCGATGGAGGCCGCGCCCGAGGACGACGCCGCGCGGCTGCGGTTCTTCGAGCGGGTGGCGGATGCCGAGCTGTTCCTGCTGCTTGACGCCGATGCGCCCGAGGCGAGCCTGACCCCGCAGGTCTTCGACACCGCCGAGGGACGTTTCGTCATGGCCTTTGACCGAGAGGAGCGGCTTGCCGCCTTTTCCGACGCGCCCGCGCCCTATGCGGCGCTGCCGGGGCGGGTGATCGTGGGGCAGCTTGCGGGTCAGGGGATCGGGCTGGGGATCAACCTTGGGGTTGCGCCGTCGTCCTTCCTGATGGGGGCAGAGGCGGTCGACTGGCTGGCGGGCACGCTGGCCGCCGGGCCACGGGCCGAGGCCGGGGTGATCGCCGAATTGCGCGCGCCGGGGCGCGTGCCCGAGGTGCTGGTCGGGGCGCTGGACACCAAGCTGGCGCTGCTGGCGGGGCAGGCCGCGCGGGCGGTGCTGGCGGGCGTGGGCTACGCCGACGGGCGGCAGGGGCATGTGCTGGCGGTCCTGGGCGCGGCGCAGGGGGCAGAGGCGGGCATTGCC